>NZ_BAEU01000128.1:0-24956 GCF_000246875.1 Halomonas sp. KM-1 | reverse complement strand
AGTTGATAGAGCAGGCCGGCCCACAGCAGCGGCAAGGTCATGGCATCCGGCAGCAGTTGAGTGCGCAGGTCGATCACGGCCAGTGCCAGCAGCGCCAGGCAGGCACCGTACACGAACAGGCCCTGCCAGCTGGCGCCGTACAGCGCCACCACCGCCAGCGCCAGGCCGGCCCCGGCCAGCTCCACCAGCGGATACTGCGGGCTGATACGCGCCTCGCAGGCGGCACAGCGGCCGCGCCGCTTGATCCAGCCGAGCACCGGCAGATTGTCATGCCAGGCGATGGGGGTTTCGCACTGAGGGCAGATGGAGCGCGGCACCATCAAATTGAAACGGGGCGACTCCTCTTCGGGCAGCTCCAGCGCCTCGCGAGCCTCGGCCCGCCAGCCCAGCATCAGCATGA
This sequence comes from Halomonas sp. KM-1, assembly GCF_000246875.1. NCBI lineage: Bacteria > Pseudomonadati > Pseudomonadota > Gammaproteobacteria > Oceanospirillales > Halomonadaceae > Halomonas > Halomonas sp. KM-1. Next base: position 24,556 of record NZ_BAEU01000128.1, on the reverse strand, counting down.
CCGGCAAGCGCACGATCACCACGTTGAGAAAGCTACCCATGCAAAGGCCCAGAAGGGCGGCCAGCGGCCATACCGCTCCACTCACAGCACCGTTCCCAGCTCGAAGATCGGCAGATACATCGATACCACCAGGGCGCCGACCAGAATACCCAGCACCACGATGATCAGCGGTTCCAGCAGCGAGGTGAGGGCATCGACCTTGTTGTCGACCTCTTCCTCATAGTAATCGGCCACCCGGTTGAGCATGGCGTCCAGCGCGCCGGACTCCTCGCCGATGCCTACCATCTGCACCGCCAGCGCCGGAAAACGCTCGGTCAGGCGCATGGCGAAGTGCAACTGCTGGCCGGTGGAAACGTCCTCGCGGATCTGCCGGGTTGCGCGCTCGTAAACCAGATTGCCGGTGGCCCCGGCGGCGATGTCCAGCGCCTCCACCATTGGCACACCGGCACCGTAGGTGGTGGCCAGGGTGCGCGAATAGCGCGCCACGGCGGATTTATCGAAAATGTCGCCAAGCACCGGCAGCTTGAGCAGAAACGCATGCACGCGATAGGCAAAAGCAGGCGAGCGCCTGATCCCCTGGCGCACCAGGAAAACGAAGGCGACCATGCCCCCCAGCCCCCACAGCCAGTACTGCTGAGCGAACTCGGAGAGGGCGATGGTCATGCGGGTCATCCCCGGCAGCTCGGCGCCGAAGCCATGGAACAGGCTCTCGAACTGCGGCACCACCTTGATCAGCAGCAGCGCGGTCACACTGATACCTACCAGGATCACCGCGATGGGATACCACAGCGCCTTCTTCACCCGGCCCTTCAGCGACTCCACCTTTTCCTTGTAAGTGGCGATACGCTCGAGCATGCGGTCCAGCGAGCCGGAACTCTCGCCGGCCTCCACCAAGTTGCAGAACAGGCTGTCGAAGCACTCGGGATGGTTGCGCAGCGCCTGGGAAAAGCTCGAGCCGGCCGCCACCTCGTTCATCATCTGCTGCACCACGGCACTCATGGCCGGCTTGCGAATGCTCTCGGCCACCACCTGGAACGCCTGTAGAACCGGCACGCCGGCACGAATCATGGTAGCCATCTGGCGGGCGAACAGCATGACGTCGCGGGGCTTGATGGTGCCCATGCCGCCGCCCAGCCCGTTCTTGCGGCGTACCCGCTTGACGATGATGTTCTGGTTGGCCAGTTCGCGTTCGACCTCGAACTTCTCGGCGGCCACCACCTCACCGCTCACCAGCCTGCCGCCGGGCCCCTTGCCCGTCCAGCGCCAGCGGTACAGTTTCAGCTTCCGCGGCGCTCTTGCCGTTCTGGTTGCCATAGGTTCCCTGCTGCGTTCTTGAATCTCTTCTATTATCTTCGGCGCGAAAACGCTCAGCTTGAGCTTCATCAATTTACCGTGCGAGATGAAGCATAATTTTGTCAGTCTTTGGTAACTCGGTTGACCTCGGTGAGGCTGGTAATCCCCTGCATTACCTTCAAGAGCCCGCTGCGTCGCAGATCCGGGTGGCCTTGTTGTCGTGCCAACTGGTCGAAATCCATCGAGTTGCCGTTGCGCATGATCAACTGGCTCATCTCGTTGCCGACCGGCACCACCTCGTAGATACCCACACGCCCCTTGTAGCCATGGGTGCAATGCTTGCAGCCTACCGCTTCGTACACGGTGGCGCTATCCACCTCCTGCGCGGTGAAGCCCTCCTGCAGCAGTGCCTCGCGGGGTATCTCCACCGGCTGCTTGCAGTGCTTGCACAGCCTACGTGCCAGACGCTGAGCGATGATCAGGCTCACCGAACTGGCGATGTTGAACGGCGGTACGCCCATGTTGGCCAGGCGGGTCAAGGTCTCCGCGGCGGAGTTGGTATGCACCGTGGAAAGCACCAGGTGACCTGTTTGCGATGCCTTCACCGCAATCTCGGCGGTCTCCAGGTCGCGAATCTCGCCGACCATCACCACGTCCGGGTCCTGGCGCAGGAAGGCGCGCAGGGCGCTGGCGAAATCCAGCCCGATCTTGGGCAGCACGTTGACCTGGTTCACCCCCGGCACCTTGATCTCTACCGGATCCTCGGCGGTACAGATATTGCGTTCTACCTCGTTCAGGATGTTCAGCCCGGTATAGAGCGTTACCGTCTTGCCGCTGCCGGTTGGGCCGGTGACCAGAATCATGCCCTGAGGATGGTCCAGCACGCCTTCGTAGAGCGCACGCTGCTCCGGGGTGAAGCCCAGCGCATCGATGCCGATCTGGGCCGAAGTGGGATCGAGAATACGCAGCACGATCTTCTCGCCGTACACCGTAGGCAGCGAGTTCACACGAAAATCGATCGAACGGGTCTTGGAAACCTTGAGCTTGATGGCGCCGTCCTGCGGCAGGCGGCGCTCGGAAATGTCCAGCCGCGCCATCACCTTCAAGCGCGCGGCAATGCGCGCACGCATGGCAAACGGCGGGCGCGCGGCCTCCATCAGCATGCCGTCCACCCGCATGCGTACCCGGAAGCTGGTCTCGTAGGGCTCGAAGTGGATGTCCGAAGCGTTGCGGCGAATGGCATCGAGCAGAATCTTGTTGACGAACTTGACGATGGGCGCGTCGTCGGCGCCGCTGGAAGCCGTATCGATGGCGGCATCATCGCTGATATCCAGACCATGCTCGAATTCCAGCTCGCTGATGGCATCGTCCACCCCATCCAGCGCGTCCATCATGCTGCTGTCGTGGTGGGCCAGATAGGCCTCCAGCACCGGCATGAGCTGATCCACCGGGCACAGCACCGCATCGATACTCAGCCCGGTAGCGAACTGCAGCTCATCGAGTTTCGCCAAGGTGGAGGGGTAGGGCACAGCTACCGTCAGCCGATGGCCGCGGCGGGTAAGTGGCACCACGCAGAGCTTGCGCAGCAGCTTTTCGGGGTATTCGTTGGCGGCGGGCAGGCTGGCCAGGCGCAGCGCATCCAGATCGATCACCGGCAAGCCGTACTCCCAGGCCGCACACAGCGTAGCCTCGCGGGCGGTGGCCAGGCTGGACTCGATCACGTGCTGCAGCAGGCTGATTTCCGCCTCGCGCGCCTCGTACTCCGCCCGCTCCGCCGCCGGGCGGGAAAGCAGCCCGTACTCCACCAGGCGCCGGGTGAGCCCGCGCAACCCCTCGAGGTTGGGGTTAGGTGCAGAGGCCGCCAAAGTGCCAATGGGCGCATGGCTGGCATTGGGAGCGGATCGATAGTCGTTCATGGCGCCTCAGGGGTTGGGCCCGCACGGGCGTGAGCATAACGGTTACAGGCATTCTAGCCCCTCGGTATGCATCATCCCACCGTGATGACGTTTATGGTCCCAACTGGCATTAACGGTGTCATCGATTATGATGAAAATATGGTAGTACCCATGTAGGTAGCGCTTGTGGGCAAAGGGTGTGTAAATTAATGTTAGTGAAAACGGGGCGTAAGACCCCTGTGATGAGCGAGCTCAGGCACTTGCAGCGCAAGGCGTGAGCGAAGGTGGAAAGGGGCAAGAGCAAGGTGCGGACCCGTTCCGCGAGAGCAAGCGGCGTAAACGCCGCAGGTGTAACCGCCCAAGCGGCCGGCAAGACGGCCGTACGGGTACCAGAGAGCAGGGGACGACGGCGATGAGCATGAAAGAACTGATGCGACAGAGGACAACGGCCAAGCGAGGCCAGGGCGGTTTCACCCTGATCGAACTGCTGATCGTGGTAGCCATCATCGGGATTCTGGCGGCGATAGCGATCCCGCAGTATGGCAACTATCTTGATAATGCTGATAACAATGCTTGTAGGGCTGAGGTAAGGGCTGTGGCAAGTTCAATAGGGGCCCGTATTGTTGAAGAGGGCTTCACAGGCACCAATATTCCAGTAGAAATCTGGAACAGTGGCAATGATGAGGATGAGGATGACGATGGCGGAAATGCCTGCGCGACTATGGTATTTGACGGGGACGACACCGTAACGGGAACTTCACGTCGGACAAATTCAACATTTACAGCGTCTACTGGTGTGCAAGCCGGAAGCTGAGTTTGGAATAAGATGTCAAAGCCAGCGATGCAAGTCGCTGGTTTTTTTAAGCCATGTTTGCAGTGGCTTATCTGAGATTGACCTTCCCCTAGCTTAGATCTTGCTCAAATGAGGGGGCGCTGCTTCATTCCACACTCCCTGCGCATTCCTTGCCTAGGCTGAAGGAAATCCAGCCGTAAGGAGCGGGCCATGCGTATTCCTAACGAACGGTACTCCACGGTGCGGCGGCCTTTACAATGCACACCCCTGTGAGGAGGTATCATAGCCATCAGTCTCTTGTACGTGACCATGCCTCACTTTTAATGTAAAGTTGTGTATCAAAGTGTTCCGGGTTTTCTGGAGGGCAGATGCCAGGTAAGCGACACAGGCAGCAAGGTGCGGCGCTGGTGGTGGTGCTCTCGTTATTGAGCATGGCTCTTTTGCTCGGTCTGTCGAGTATGAGTGGCAGCTTGGTGAACGAGCGACTAGCGGGAAACTACCGCGCCATGGCCCAGGCTCAGATGGCGGCTGAGCGAGCTGCTTCCGAAGGTTGGCATAATTTGCTTGCCAGTACCCCAGCACCCTCTTTCGATAATCATGATCTAACGAGTCTAATAGCAACTCACTGGTCAGCATTCAATACTGGTTTGCTGGTTGAAAACCAAACTGCATGTCACTTTGTCAGTTCAGTGAGTTGTTCTTATCGCTATGTAAGTAGTGGCGGCAGGGATTACATCATAGCAATGGGTGTGGTTCAGGATGAGGTGGAGGGAGTAATTGCAACGAGCGAGAAAATAATTATTGAACTTGAGTCCGAGGCTGGAAGTGGAGCTGTCTTTTCTTCGCCAATAGTCGGGTGTGAAGGAGTCCAGCTTTCAGGTGGTTCTACAATTGGTAGTTATGATTCTCGAAACGGACCGTGGAACGGTACGTCAAGCGGGTTTAGGGAATCTGAAACACCTCTGGTTAGAACGCTTGAAGGCGATGGCCTCATAAGTCTGAGGGGAAATGAAAGAATATACGGCTCTGTTTCGTCATACGGTGGGGTGTTATTGCCGTCTGGTTCATCCAGAATTCATGGCAATGTTTCAGCGAATGGTGACGTGAATTTAAATGCAGGTGGTGGTGAGATTTACGGAAATGTGTCATCACAAGGCAACGTCAGGTTTGGGAACAGTGCTAAAGTCCATGGGGAAGTAAAAGCTGTCAATGACGTGATTTTTGAAAATGATTCGGCTTTTGTAGGTGAGGCTATTTATGCCGGTGGCAATGTTCGGTCTACAAGGAAAAGTAATCCCGCAGAACATCTTTCGCAAAACAATAGGCAAAATTACTATCCCGGCCACGATGGCGGTGCCGTGCCTGTTTCTGGCGAGAGCTGCGACAACATGAGATTTTCAGGGCGTAGCATCTCTGAAGAAGCCTTGAGGCTTAGCGAAGAAATTCCTGATGTGAATGAATCAGATGGTGTGCCAAGGAACGTACAAATAGGGCCTTGGCCGTATTGGGATTGGGAGATCTCGGAAGGCGGCTTGAGCAAGCTAGATAAATCAAATAATTCAAATAAATGGACTGAGCATGCACGTAGTCAAATAGCGGATGGAGTATTGGCTAGGGAAGGGTATACAAGTGTGGTGCGTGTCGGAAATTTGGATATCAATCAAAGCGGCTCGCTAAGGGTTTCTGGTAATGTAGTGCTTATAGTCGAGGGCAATTTTAACGTCGGTGGGGGTGGGGACGGCATAAGGATTGATCCGGGCAGTAGCCTAACTGTCATTGTGCGGGAGAAGACGGTGTTCGGAAGCTCAGTGAATATGCTTGGTACGAACCCTGTGAATAACAACGGCGATGCGTCCTTTACTTTGCTCTCAACGTATAATGGCAGCGGCCGCGCTGTTGAATTCAATGGTGGGAGTCGTGTTGTGGCAAATGTTTATGCACCATTTGGCGATGTGGCGATCATACGTGGCGCGAATTTGCACGGATCGGTCAGGGGAAAGCGCGTTGAGGTAGATGGAAATGGTTTGATTGCATATGACGAAGCTCTTCAGGAGTCTGGCTTTGATGGAGAAGCCGGCGGCGGCTCTGGCTTTGCGATCAGCTCTTGGCGCTGAGCGCGCCAGTGTGATTCTGCTCTTAGGTCCACGGTGAGCAACTAATGCCGGGAGATGGCCCCCACTCATGTAATCTCCTGGGGTAATGCCCGCTTTCCGAATATGTGGCTTGTCGTTCCACACTCCCTGCGCATTCCTTGCCTAGGCTGAAAGAAACCCTTCGGTAAGGAGCAGCCCATGCGTATTTCCCAACGAACGGTACTCCACGGTGCGGCGGCGGCACTGCTGCTGGCCGGTGCGGCCTTTGCTCATGCCCAGCCTGCCGATAACCGTGGTCAGGGTCAGGGCCGAGGGCAGGCTCAGGAAATGGCGCCGGGGCAACAGGGGCAGGGCAGAGCCCAGCCCGGCGAGCGTGCGTCTCGAGGCGGGGAAGGGTGGCAGGGGGAGCCTCGCACAGGGCGGAATGTCGACTACGGCCCGCGCATAGATGAGCGCGAGATCCGCCGGTTGCTGCTCGAGCGACGTGACTGGATCGAGATCGACCGCAGCCGGGAAAGCCTGCCGCCTGGCATCCGCATGAACCTGGAGCGGGGCAAGCCGCTGCCGCCGGGCATCGCCAGGCAGCTGGACGATCGCATCCTGCGCGACCTGCCACGCTACGACGGCTACGAATGGCGCCGCGTCGGGCCTGACGTCATCCTAGTGGATGCCGCCAACGCCATCATCTACGAGATACTGCGCGATATTTTTTATTGAGGCCGTAGAAGTAGCGAACTTCTAAGCGGGAAGCGCGAGGTTATCCGCTCTGAAGTCGCCCAGGGCTGCCAGGCCGCGCCAGTTGTTGATGCGGATTTGCCTGTGGTCGCAGCTTTCGATCAGCCCCTTACGCTTGATCTTGTTCAGCGAGCGGCTCACGTGAACGCTGGAAAGGCCCACTACATCCGAGATTTCCGATTGAGTGAGAGGGAAGAAATAACGCCCCCGGTAGGTCATGCCGGCCGCGTGAGAGCGGGCGAAGCATTCGCATAGCAAATTGGCGATTCGTCCTTCTGCATTGCGTGCCGAGATGTTGACGATCCAGTTCATGGCCACGCTGTGGCTGATATGACCCGAGGCCTTGAACAGGCGCAGGATGCGTGGCCGCTCGAACAACCGCTCGGCGCTTTCTGAGTCGATGGTGGTGAAACGCAGCGGCGTGATCGCCTTGATGGAATAGTCGAGCCGGTTGTACAGCCCCTGGCCGTTGTCGCTGATATCGCCCGGCAGCAGCAGGGAAGTAATCGGCTCCCTGCCGTTGCGCAACATCTTGTAGCGACACGCCCAACCCTTCTCGATCAGATGCAGGCACTCCAGTACCTCACCTTCGCGGGCCAAGTGGCTGCCCTTCTTCACTTCCCGCACGGGGCCCGTGTAGCTATCGAAAACGCGCTTGTCCTCGTCGCATAAATCCAAGCGTGACTTGAGGTTATGAAACAAATACATGCCATCCTTAGTGTGCTTGACCAATGTCTCCATACCCCCCAGTGTAGCAAACGACCGAGCGGCAACAAGGTCGTAAATTAGATGATGCTGATGGTATGGCGGCTTGGGAATGGTCATACAAAGCAGGCGGCGGCTTCTTGTTCGTGCCGCATCCGTTCGGTTTTCGGAATTTCGTTTGCCACATCTATTTGACGTTGCCGATAAAGTCGATGAAAATAAGATTGAGTGTTGTCATTTCGGCCGGGTTGTTGTATTTATAAGCCGCATCCCGCAAAACTCCCAAATGAATTACAGGATTGCCAATGTCCCTTCTTAGCGAATTCATGCAGAAAGAGCAGCAGCTCAAGCAGCTTCAGGCTGAAATGGAGCGGCTGCAAAACGACGAGCGCCTGAAGGCCGAGCTCGAGTTCAAGGACAAGCTCGAAGCGCTGATGCGCGAGTTCAACAAGAGTTCTGCCGATGTCATCAACCTGCTGGAACCGCAGGGTGGCAAATCGGCTCCGGCCAAGTCGGCGGCAGCCGGTGGCGGCGCCCGTCGCAAGCGCAAGCTGAAAATCTACAAGAACCCCAAAACGGGTGAAGTGGTGGAAACCCGCGGTGGTAACCACAAGACGCTGAAAGCCTGGAAAGACGAGCACGGCTCTGACACCGTGGAAGGCTGGCTGGTTCGCGTCGAGTCTTGATTACCTGCGAAGCCGGGCCAATGGCCCGGCTTCGTTCGATTTGCTTGTCCTTGCTCAAGATTTAGTCGTCGGGCACAGCGGTTGTCTGACCCAGCGTAAGCTCATCGATTCTTTTGAACCGGCAGCCGAAGTACGATTTCTTCCTGCGTCCACTCCACCTGAAGTGCCTCTCCCGTGGCGTGATAGCGCTCTGCGGGCAATCCTTCGCAAATCAGGTACTGCACCACGTCTGGTATCTCTTCCAGCGATTCGACCGTAACGCAGGCCTGATGCTGAGAAGGCACCTTCAACAGACGGAACGAGGGTGGAATGGGGGTGCCCTGCGCTTCGTTCTGGCTGACAACCGGTCCGACGTCGATTCGATTCGTTTCGCTGGGCAACGGCGTGTTATACATCAAGGCAATGATATGGCCGCGTTTCAGGCGCTCGGATAAGCTTTCCGCTCCCTTGGCGTGTTGCCGCCATGTCTTGAGCATGCCCAGAGCGGCGCTATGCGGCTGACGATAGAGCCGGGTCACTAGGGCATGGCGCATGTCCGCATGACGTATTTCAAACGTTGGTGGTTTACGGGCCCCCTCCTTGTATACAGGGTTGTGGTGAAGTCTCAAACGTAGCGCCTGGCGGTATTGGCGCGGTGTCTGATTGTGGTATCGTTGGAAAGCACGGCTGAACGCGGAATGGTTCTGGTAGCCGCACTGGCCGGCAATGGTTCGTATCGAAAGGGGGGTCAAGGTCAGCAGACGCGCTGCCTTCTCCAGGCGTAAACTGTCACGGTATGCACTTGGAGACAGACCAAAGCACTGCTTGAACCTGCGCCGGACCTGTGAGGTCGAATAACCGAGTCGGCTGGCGAGGTCTTCTATTCCCTGCTGGCTATCCAAATGGTCTTGCAGCCAGATCTCCGCCCGCATCATCTCGTTAAACATAACTGTCCCTTGCTCGATTCGGCAGCAACGACTCGTTTGCTGCGTCTGCCAAAACACTGGTGCCCTCACTGGCGCCTGGGCAGAGCCCGGCAGGCATAACGCCCGCTTTTCTTATGGCTTTTGAGAATCTCTTTATGCGCTTGGGTGGCAGCCAAAGGCAAGTTTGGTTAACGAGTTTGACCGTTTGTGCATAATACGTACTGGGAATGATACGCAACTCCTTTACGTCAGACAGCCTCTGTTTCAGCGTAGCGCAACGTCGTTTCTTCGCTACACAGCGGTTTGGCGGTATACTGGAGCTCTTCATTAGCAGGTGCCGCTGGGGGAAAGGCCCAGGTACTTGAGCAAATACGGATACACATGAGAAACCAAAAATCGAACCGTTCCATGGATGAGCGCGAAAAACTGCGCAAGTTTCGAGAACTGGACGACGCCTTCGCCGAGGCACTGCGCGAACTGGAAAAGCCCAATCCGAAGCTTGATATTCCCACGGGGCCGCCGGTGCGTAGCCTGGCAGAGCTGGAAGCGGAAGAGCAGCAGCAAGCCTTCGAGCGGAGGCTCAAATCGCTGATGAACGAATACGCACAGCCCAGGGAAAGCGTGGCAGTCCTGCTGCGTACCTTGCAGAGCCTTGGACGCATTGCCTGATCTGCAGTCCTCTATGACCTACTTTCTGGTGATGGGTAGCCTGGCGTTATCCGTCCTGTTCACGCTGGGGTGGGCGCTTTCCCGCCTGCTGCGCTGGGTGGCTTCCGGCCTCTCGCTTGGCAGTGGCAAGGGGAGTGCCAGGTCCCGGCGCTCGTCAGGGCGCGGCAGTCGTACCGCCGCCAAAACCGCCAAGTCCAATACGAGGAACAAGGCCAGCGCAAAATCCGCTGCCAAGGCGGGAGCCACCGCCAAGGCCAAGCCTGCCGGCGAGCCCTGGCGCATTACCCGGCGCCTGGCCGAATGGCGCTCCAGCACCGCGCTGGCGCTGGTTGCTGCATTCACCTACCTCGTCGCACGCCTTGCTGAACACGGCATGAGCTACCGCCCACCCCATACGTTGCCCAGTGGGTTCGGCACTTTGCTGTTCGGCCTTGGCTGGCTCTCCGCCGGTTTGATCCTGCTTGCACTGCTGCATCGGCTGGCGGTGTGGCGCTGCCGTTGAGTCAGCGTCGGTGTGATGAATTGTCATAAAAAAGGCTGACATGCCGCTCATGAGCCCGCGCTGATGGAACAACTGTTTGAGTTGTCAAGGGTATTTCCTTGCCGATGGCGGTAGAGCATCCCGTGCGAGTGCCGTAGAATTCAGCTATTCCAATAACGATACCCGGCAGGGAAGGGCCGCGCCGCAGGAATGATCCGTGGCGTTGCCGAAACGTCGAGCACATGCTCGACAAGGGACCGTGAAAGCATTGCCCAGGGCTTGGTGTGTCCTGTGGCTTTCTCGTGCGCATTTGCGCAACGCCCCGTCCCGGTACATGGTATCGCCAAGCGACCAGGGCCAGGGAACCGCCCGTAACAATCCCCGGGCGGTAGCGTGCCTGGCGTACGGAACCTAAACCAGACTGGGCTCGATTTCAAAGATGAGCAGCTCCAAGCGGAATAAAAGCCAAACAGCTTGGCCGGATGCTCGAGCCAAGACATCGAATCCTTGGTCAACGATGAACAAGACGACTACGTGAAGATTCTCCACCACGGCGGCGGTGCGGGTGTAACCGGCAGCTGCCACCGGCTGCAAATTGCCCAGGGTCGCGCCCTGCTGGTCGATTGCGGCCTGTTCCAGGGGCAGGATGCCGATCACGTCGAAAGTCTGGAGCAGCATACCGTGCGCTTCCCGGTGGAAGACGTGCTGGCGCTGGTGGTCACCCACGTGCACATCGACCATATCGGCCGACTTCCCTATCTGCTGGCGGCAGGTTACAAGGGGCCGATTCTGTGCTCGGTGCCATCGCAGCGGCTACTGCCTTTGGTCATAGAAGATGCGCTGAGAGTCGGTTTCACCCGCGACCGCGCCCTGATCGAACGCTTTCTGGCTGAGGTGGAAGGGCGCCTGGTAGCGCTGGAATACAAGCAGTGGCACACCGTGCTCGACGACGAACACCATCGCATTCGCGTCAAGCTGCAGCGCGCAGGGCACATACTCGGCTCCGCCTACGTAGAAGTGGATTCTCAAGACAAAGCCAGCGGGCAGAGCCAACGCACCATCTTTTCAGGCGACCTGGGCGCGCCCCACGCACCGCTGCTGCCGGCACCCAAGCCGCCCTATAAAGCCGACGTGCTGGTGCTGGAAGCCACGTACGGCGACCGCCTGCACGAAGACAGAGTGCACCGCCGCCAGCGGCTCAAGGCCGCCATCGACAGAGCGTTGGAAAACGGCGGCACCGTGGTGATACCCGCCTTCAGCGTAGGCCGCACCCAGGAGCTGCTCTACGAACTCGAAGGGCTGATACACGACGCACGCAGCGAACGCTGGCGCGAGCTCGAGATCATCGTCGACTCGCCCCTGGCCGCACGTTTCACTGAAGTTTACCGCGAGCTCAAACCCTGGTGGGACGCCGAAGCCCACCGTCGGCTGCGTAGCGGCCGCCACCCGCTCAGCTTCGAGAACCTCTACACGGTAGACGACCACGCCGCGCACGAGCGCACCGTGGCCTACCTGGCCGAGAGCGGCAAGCCTGCGGTAGTGATCGCCGCCAGCGGCATGGTCAGCGGCGGCAGGGTGGTCAACTACCTCAAGCGCATGCTCCCTGACGAGCGCCACTGCGTGCTGTTCACCGGCTACCAGGCCCAGGGCACCCCGGGGCGCAACATACAGCGCTTCGGGCCTAGCGGCGGCTGGGTGGAACTGGAAGGCCAACGCATCGAGATTCGCGCACGGATCGAAACCGTAAACGGCTACTCGGCCCATGCCGACCAGCACGACCTGCTCAACTTCGTACGCCGCATGCGCCACCCACCAAGGGAAGTGCGCCTGGTACACGGCGACGCCCACGCCCAGGCCGCGCTCAAGGCCAAGCTGCTGGAATGGGCCGAAGGGGCAGGGCATGAGTTGAGAGTGACGCTGGGTAGCGACTATCTTGCCGAGAATACGAATACAGAGGCTTATGCCCAGGCGCTAGCATGAAGATAACCATGCCAGCGTAAACTTGGCACGCCTAACATCAGTTCTACCTACTTGAACGTGCAGGATTTTAAGGAACGGCAATGAACGTTACCGTATTTGGAACCGGCTATGTAGGCCTGGTGACTGGCGCTTGCCTGGCCGATGTCGGCCACGACGTGATGTGCATGGACATCGATGCTGACAAAATTGCACGCCTGGAGCGCGGAGAGATCCCCATCTACGAGCCCGGTCTCGAAGCCATGGTCAAGCAGAATGTGGCCGCAGGAAGGTTGCGCTTCACGACCGAGGCTGCCAAAGCGGTGGCCTTCGGCAAGCTTCAGTTCATTGCCGTTGGCACACCGCCGGACGAGGATGGCAGCGCCGACCTGCAATACGTGCTCGCCGTAGCCAAGACCATTGGCGAGCATATGAACGACTACAAGGTGGTGATCAACAAATCCACCGTGCCGGTGGGAACGGCGGACAAGGTGCGTGCCGCAATTGCTAGCGCCCTGGAAGCCCGTGGCGAGCAAGCCGAGTTCGACGTTTGCTCCAACCCAGAGTTCCTGAAAGAAGGCAGCGCCATCGAGGACTTCACTCATGGTGCGCGTATCGTGGTAGGTACCGACTCAGAGCGGGTCAAGGCGCTGATGCGTGAATGCTACGCCCCCTACAACCGCCTGCGCGACAAGTTGATGTTCATGGACATTCGTGCCGCCGAGCTGACCAAGTATGCCGCCAACGCCATGTTGGCTACCAAGATCAGCTTCATGAACGAAATAGCCAACCTGGCCGAGAGACTGGGCGCCGACGTGGAACAGGTGCGCCACGGTATCGGCTCGGACCCACGGATTGGCTACTACTTCATTTATCCCGGCTGCGGCTACGGCGGGTCCTGCTTTCCCAAGGACGTACAGGCCCTGGCCCGTACCGCCAACCAGGTTGGATACGAGCCGAAGCTACTCAACGCGGTAGACGCGGTTAACCAGCGCCAGAAACAGACCCTGTTCAACAAGTTGATGCAGGCCTTCGATAGTGACCTGCAAGGGAAGACCATTGCGCTGTGGGGACTGGCCTTCAAGCCCGAGACCGATGACATGCGCGATGCCCCGAGCCGCATGCTCATGGAAGCCCTGTGGGAAGCCGGCGCCAAAGTACAGGCCTACGACCCGCAAGCCATGCGTGAGTGTCGGCGCATCTATGGCGACCGCGACGACCTGGTGCTGGTGGCCGACCGTATCCAGGCAGTGAAAGGCGCCGATGCTTTGGCCATCTGCACGGAGTGGAAAGACTTCCGCGCTGTGGATTTCGACTGGCTGAAACAGCAACTGGCCACACCTGTTATCGTGGACGGACGGAATCTGTTCGAGCCAATGCGAGTTAAGCAAGCAGGTTTGCTTTATTTTGGAGTGGGGCGAGGGGATTCGCTTAGCAGTACATAAGCTATGTTTTTGAGAAGAAAATTTCATAACTGGGTGTCATATGAAGAAAGTGTTGGTTACTGGTGCTGATGGATTTATTGGGTCTCATTTGACAGAGCTGTTGGTGCGCGAAGGTTATCAGGTTAAGGCTCTCTCCCAATACAATTCTTTTAACTACTGGGGTTGGTTAGAAGACGTTTATTGTATTAGTGATGTTGAAGTGCTGAATGGTGACGTGAGAGACCCTCATTATTGCAAATACATAACTAAAGATGTTGATATTGTGTTTCATCTGGCAGCTCTGATAGCAATACCCTATTCGTATGTAGCGCCAGATAGTTATGTCGATACAAACGTAAAAGGCACGTTAAACATCTGTCAGGCTGCGCTTGAAAATGGTGTTGCCAGAGTGGTTCATACCTCCACAAGTGAAGTATATGGAACTGCACAATATATACCGATAGACGAGAAACATCCGTTACAGCCCCAATCTCCATACAGTGCCTCGAAAATTGCTGCGGATGCTATGGCGATGAGCTTTTTCAATGCCTTTGATCTGCCCGTGACGATTGCTCGCCCCTTCAATACTTACGGGCCAAGGCAATCTGCTAGGGCCGTTATCCCAACAATGATCAGCCAAATAGCTAGTGGTATGAAGCAGATCAAACTGGGTGATGTATCGCCTACTCGTGACTTTAATTATGTTGAAGATACTTGCCAAGGGTTCTTGGCGCTAGCAAATTGTGAAGCTGCAATAGGACAAACCGTAAATATTGCTTCTAATTATGAAATTTCAATCGGCGACACACTGAATATTATTCGTGAGCTAATGGGTAGTGACGTAGAATTTATTGTTGAAGAGCAACGACTTCGCCCAGGAAAATCTGAAGTATTCCGATTGTGGGGAGATAACACACGTATACTTGAGCTTGCTAATTTTTCACCAAGTCATGATATTCGTAGCGGTCTTCAGAAGACTATTGAGTGGTTCACCAAGTCTGAGAATCTAAACAAATATAAAGTTGATCTTTATAACGTCTGAGACCAGCCATGTTTTCAACGTTGATAGAATTTATTCGCGATCACTACCGCACGCAAGATTTTATACCATTGCATGCGCCTGTTTTTCGCGGGAATGAAAAAAATTATGTTGCTGAAACCATTGACTCGACATTTGTATCTAGTGTTGGCTCATTTGTAGACCGTTTTGAGCATGACATGGCGGCATATACGGGCAGTCCGCGTGCTGTTGCTACGGTCAACGGTACGGCAGCTTTGCACGTAGCGCTGCGACTGGTGGGGGCTGAACGTGGTGATTATATACTTACTCAGCCACTCACATTTGTAGCTACCTGTAATGCTATTGCATACTGCGGCGCAATGCCGATCTTTATTGATGTGGACCGTAGTACCTTGAGCCTGTCGCCGAAGTCATTGAGCGCTTGGTTGGAAGAGAATGCCTACCTTGACGAGCATGGGTGTTGCCGACGGCTAGATAACCAAGGTGTCATTCGGGCTTGCTTACCAATGCACACTTTTGGCCACCCGGCGGATCTGAATGGTCTCGTCCATGTTTGTAATGATTGGGGAATCGCGCTAGTTGAAGATGCAGCTGAATCTCTGGGCAGCACCTATCAAGGTCAGCATACTGGAACCTTCGGCATCATAGGTGTACTTAGTTTTAATGGCAATAAAGTGATTACCACTGGTGGGGGTGGTATGGTTTTGGCTGATGAAAAAATTGCCAGTCGAGCCAAGCATCTCACAACTACTGCCAAGAAGCCTCATACATATGAATATGTACACGATGAAGTCGGGTATAATTACCGACTTCCCAATATTAACGCTGCTCTTGGGTGTGCTCAATTAGAGCAGTTGGATGCTTTCATCAATGAGAAACGCCAGTTGGCAAACGAATATGCTCGCTGCCTCTCAGGCAGCGAATTGTCATTTATTACCGAGCCTGCAGGATGCCGTAGCAACTACTGGCTCAATGCTGTGATCTGTGCTGATCGCCAACAGCGTGATGAGCTACTTAGTGTCACTAACGGTAAAGGAGTGATGACCCGTCCTATCTGGCAGCTGATGAATCGGTTACCTATGTATGCTAACGCATCAACTGGTGAGCTCACCAATTCATTATGGTTAGAAGAGCGAGTGGTCAATCTTCCCAGTGGCATACGTTTAAATGGACCTTAGAGGGCAGAGTAGTGCGGCGTATAGCGGTATTTACCGGCACGCGGGCCGAGTACGGTCTACTTTATTGGTTGATGAAAGAGATTGATGCCCATCCCCAACTGGAGCTGCAGGTTATTGCCGCAGCAATGCATCTTTCTCCGGAGTTCGGCCACACATGGCAAGCTATCGAAGAGGATGGATTTAGTATTGCCGCAAAGGTTGAAATGCTGCTCTCGTCGGATAGCCGGGTAGGCGTGGCCAAATCGATGGGGCTGGGGTGTATCGGGTTGGCTGATGCACTTGATCGACTTGAGCCCGATGCCTTGGTTATCCTTGGCGATCGCTTCGAGGCATTGGCAGCGGCACAAACGGCTCTGGTAATGGATATACCCATTGTGCACTTGCATGGTGGGGAAGTGACAGAAGGGGCTTACGATGACGCCATTCGACATGCAATCACCAAGATGGCGAACCTACATGCTGTTGCCGCAGAGCCATACCGGCAACGTGTAATTCAGATGGGCGAAGATCCGGCCCATGTGCTTAATGTTGGTGCGCTAGGATTGGACCACCTTACCCGCTCACCCCGCATGAGCCGTAAGGAATTGGCTGCCAGCCTGAGTTTTTCATTGGAACGTCCCTATCTTTTAGTGACCTATCACCCGGCTACGATGGTGGATGAGCCCCCCTTGCTCAGTTTCCAGGCCTTGTTGGCTGCGCTGGATGAGTGGCAAGATTATCAGGTAATTTTGACTTATCCAAACGCGGATAATGGTGGGCGTTCGATAATACCGGAGCTGGAAGCTTATGCGGCCAGGCAGCCTAAGCGTGTACTGGCGATCCCTTCGTTAGGTTTCAGGCGATATTTATCCGCCGTGGCTGAAGCGGCTGCTGTTGTAGGCAATTCATCCAGTGGGCTCATTGAAGTGCCCAGCTTTGGTATTCCCACCGTGAATATAGGTCAGCGCCAAGCCGGACGCCTTGCAGCCAAGTCAGTGCTGAACTGCCATCCTACCAAACCATCGATTTGCCAAGCTCTGAAAAAGGCTCTTGCTCCAGAGTTTCTTGAGACTTGCAAGCATGTACATAACCCTTATGGTCAGGGGGATGCTGCTCAGAAAATCGTTGCAGCGCTGGTTACTTTTCCCATGACTAGGCTGAAACACTTTCATGACTTCCCCGGGAGAGTGTCTTGATGTCTATACCTCATAAGGTTTATGTGATCGCTGAGGCCGGTGTCAATCATAATGGCAACAAACAATGTGCGTTTGATTTGATTGATGTGGCTGCAGATGCAGGTGCTGATGCAGTCAAGTTTCAGACCTTCAATGCCAAGCGACTTGCAGCGCTTACTGCTCCCAAAGCGGCTTACCAGCAGCAGACTACTGAAGCTAGCGAGAGCCAACTGGAAATGCTGGAAGCGTTGGAGCTACCATTGGAGTGGCACAGACCACTCCAAACCCATGCACATAGCCGTGGTGTCGAGTTTCTGTCCACAGCATTTGACTTACAAAGTCTTTTGTTTCTCGAAACGCTGAACTTACCCTTTTATAAGATACCTTCTGGTGAAATTACCAATGGCCCTTTGCTTTGGCAATTTGCACGCACAGGGAAGCCCCTAGTCATTTCTACTGGCATGGCCACTTTAGCGGAGGTTGAGCAAGCTTTAGCTATAGTTTGCCATGCGCTGGCATATAACAAGCCACCGGACTCGCTTGATGACGTTTGGAAATGTTGGAGCCAAGTTGAGCTGAGGGCTGCGTTACACGGTCGAGTAAGCCTTTTGCACTGCACTTCTCAGTATCCGACCCCGATGGCAGAAGTGAATCTGAAGGCTATGGATACGCTTGCTCATGCTTTTCAGCTACCAGTAGGCTATTCGGATCATACCCAAGGCACGCTGATACCTGTAGCAGCGGTGGCTCGAGGAGCATCCATTATCGAAAAGCACTTTACTCTCGATAAAAAACTACCTGGACCTGATCATCGAGCTTCCTTGGAACCGGATGAACTATGCCGAATGATAAAAGAAATTCGTTCGATCAGTCTGGCTTTGGGAGATGGACAGAAAGCACCTCAGCCGAGCGAATGGGATACCCGCGCGGCTGCCCGGCAGGATCTTGTCGCTGCTGAGATGATAGCAGAAGGGGAAAGTTTCACTGCGTCTAATATCGCTACGGCCCGTTCTGGAAAAGGAGGGACAGCGATTACCTACTGGGATCAGTTGGGAAAAATTGCAAGCCGTCAATATCAGCCAGGTGATGCATTGTGAGCCTCCCCGTAATTTTACTTGGTGCTGGTGGACACGCCAAAGTTGTGTTGGACGTACTGCTGTTGCTCAATCGAAAGGTGCTGGGAGTCTGCGATCCCCAGCTAGCTTCCAATGGTGTGTCTGCATGGCGAAGTTTTCCAGTATTGGGAGCTGATGAAGAAATATTAAATTATTCTCCCAGTAGTATTGAGTTGGCTAACGGAGTCGGTAGTATGCCGGGTAGCCACCTTCGCAGAAATTTATATAAATTGTTTGTTAAAAAAGGGTATCGCTTTACAACATTAGTGCATCCTACTGCTGTGCTAGGCTCTGGTGTTAGCTTAGGGCACGGGACACAGGTTATGGCAGGAAGCATCGTACAAGCAGACTGTTATATTGGTGATAATACCATTTTAAACACGGCGGTACGCATTGATCATGATGGATATATTGGTCAACATGCCCATCTTGCTCCTGGCGCAGTTGCATGCGGTGGTGTGGTAGTTGAAGAGGGAGCCCACATTGGGCCTGGTTCTATTTTGATACAAGGAATATCAGTGGGAGTTGAGGCTGTGGTGGGCGCAGGTACCGTTGTCATACGAAATGTTCCAAGTCATCACTTCCAGACCGGACAGCCACCGCGCCAGGCAAAGTCGATAATCTGACAGCACGTGGAATGGATAGGAGTTCCTCCATGAAGCAGTGGGAAGCGGCTCTAGTCGCGCCTGAAACCTCTTTAGAAGTTGCGATTGAAGTACTGGATCATGCGGCCCTTCGTATTGTGCTTGTGGCCGATGAGCAACGTAGGTTATTAGGCACTGTCACTGACGGGGACATCAGGCGCGCTTTAATTCGACATTTGCCGATGAGCTCTGCAATTCAAGATGTAATGAATCCTAACCCCCGAGTAGCGCCCTCTAGTTGGAGCCGTGATAAGCTGCTTCAGCAGATGGAGCAGCATCAAGTACTACAACTGCCTATTGTCGACCCAGACAAGCGAATCATTGGCCTTGAAAGCTTACATGACTTGCTAAATACGAAAAAGCTTGAAAATCCCGTTTTTTTGATGGCTGGTGGGTTCGGAACTCGATTGCGTCCTTTAACTAATAATTGCCCTAAGCCGATGTTGAAAGTCGGCGACAAGCCGATCTTGCAGCTAATACTTGAAAATTTTGTTCAGGCTGGCTTTCATCGTTTTTATATTTCGACGCACTATATGCCGGAAGTGATCCGCGATCATTTTAAAGATGGCAGTGAGTGGGGGGTCTCAATAAGTTACATTCACGAAGAAAAGCCTCTTGGTACTGGCGGAGCATTAGGATTGCTGCCCCAGGACGAAATTGACTTGCCTTTATTTATGATGAATGGTGACTTGCTTACTTCACTTAATTTCCAAAGCTTGCTACAGTTTCATGCGGAACATCCAGCTATAGCTACTATGTGTACGAGAGAATATGAGTATCAAGTGCCTTATGGAGTGATTGAAAGCAATGGGCATCACATTATGTCAATGGTGGAAAAGCCATTGCAGCGTTTTTTTGTAAACGCAGGTGTATATCTTTTAAATCCTGAGATTGTTAAAACAGTAACACCTAATAAAAGGATTGATATGCCAGACCTGTTAAATTCTGAAATTAAACGCGGTAATTCAGTTAACATGTTTCCAGTCCACGAATACTGGTTAGATATTGGGAGAATGGATGACTTTAATATAGCTCAGGAAAAAGCGGGAATGCTCTTGAAATGAATAGGAATAAAGTTGTTGACATATTGGCGATCATACCTGCGCGCGCTGGCAGTAAACGCCTGCCAAAAAAAAACATACTACCACTAGCTGGAAAACCATTAATTCAGTGGACACTAGATGCAGTTATCGAATCACGCGTGGCAGATTTGATAGCAGTTACATCTGATGATAAGCAAGTATTAGAAATTGCTAGCCATAACGATAAAGTCACAGTAATTGCGAGACCTGATTTTTTGGCTGGGGATGACGCTGCTACAATAGATGTTGTCGCACATACCATAAGCTATTTTAAAGAACAAGGAGTCATTGCCCGACGTGTTTTGCTTTTGCAACCTACATCGCCGCTTAGAAGTGCAAAAGATATTATTGATGCTGTTTCCCTCCATAATGAGAATGATGAGAAAAGTTTGGTTTCAATAAGTGAGGCAGGACATTCATCTTCTCTATTTGGGGTGTTGTCTGAACGAGGTGTTTTTATACAATCTAATATGGATGAAATAAGAAATGGGGGGGTTAAGGAATATCGTATAAATGGCGCCATATACATAAACCATATAAAAAATATTATTGAGACTGGAAGAATGCTAGATAAAGAGCCATTGGCCTTTATAATGCCAAAGGAAAGAGGTGTTGATATTGATGAGTGGCTTGATTTCAAATTGTGTGAGATAGTTATTCGAGAAGGTAGTAACAAAGCTGAAGGCTCTTCTTTATGAGTATTGTTCATGGTGGTCGTACATTACTCCGAAATATAATTGTTAACTTTGTTGTAAAGTTATTGAAATCGAGCCGGCTTGGGAAAAGAAAAAAAAAGAGAGCTGCCTCAGTCATAGCGAAAATATTAGCGGGCCGGACAACTAATTTTTTGATAGCCAAGAAGTTAGGAAAAGCAAAAAAGTACTATTATTCAAAGTTCTTTTTATTTTCATATGTAGATAGTAATATTAAACAAGAGATCTACCACACTGAGGCTATATTGCTGCTTTCAAAGGTTCTTAGGAAGAAATTTCACTATGCTGAAAGTGAGAATTATTTAAATCAGTGTCAGCCAAGTTCACATAAAGAAGAAATTAATATTTTGCGCGAAAAATTTGCATTATATCGTCACTGGGCTCGCTATAAAACTTATAAAGTAAGAAAGGATAAAGGTAATGATAGCGATGCTTCTATGTGTAGAGTCTGGGCTGGTGTAGCAATAACCGGCTTGGAGTTGTTTGAAAAAGATATAAAATTCGCTTTTAAAAACAAAAAGGATATTGTTGCGGCACATATTACTGCCTTAGAGATGATGAGGAATAAACATGAAACAAAGGACTTGAGAAATAATTTAATTCGAGGTTTTGTTGGAAAATTATGCTGCGCACGCAATAATGAAGAAGAATGTCAGAGTCTATACTCATGGATATCAAAGGCTATTGATGAAAATGAACCCTCAGAATCTAAACATTATTTTAATGAAATCGAGTTGAAGCTTTGTTCTTCAGAGGGATGGTCTAATTTATCGGCTCTTCTATGGTGTTTGGCGTTATTCGAAAGCTCCTTATGTGCCAGGCGCAAATCAATAGAGTGCGCATTTGTTGAAGCAAGCGAAACCGAAAGCGTTATTACTCTTTACAGAGGCCTGCTAGCTAGCATGGACCTCGACGATACATTTAAGGCAGAGGCAATCTATAAGAAATTACTAGAGATAGTGAACAACGATGTTCAGGAATCTGGGATCATTAAAGAAATTGGTTTTGAAAAATATAAAGCAACTATTGAACATGTCGAATCGCTACTGTTTAGATCATCCGCTAAAGTAGAAAATATTAACTTTCTTGATTATATAGAAAATAAAAAAATAGCTATTGTTGGTAGCTCTTCCGGAGAACTTCCAGATGAGCTTAAAAAATTTGATATTGTCATTGAGCTTAATGTTGTAAACGAGAAATTAACAGGTAAGTTTGAAAAAATCTTATCATTGTCCCATTCTCCAGCCAAGCATTTCGATTTTAGTTCATTCAGCCAATCGGCAAGAGGTTGTAAATGGATTATGGTGCCAGAAAAATACGTAGATTTTTTTGAGGGTCGAGGAGTAAACATCTTTGCTAAGGGCGCTAGCCCTCATCTTTATAGTGGAAGCCTTAATCATGGTATGTCGGTAATATATTATTTGCTGAAGTATAAACCATCAAAAATAAAAATATTCAACATGAACTTTTATTTATCATCTAGCATTTATCGAGATGGATATAGTCCGTTCGATTTAAAAATGAAGGATTTAAGTCTGACGACTATATTGTTACAAGCTAATCACGATAGCTTCTCCAATATTAATTTTACAAAATCCTTATTGAATAGAAATTTAGTGTGTGCGGATAATGGATGTAAGCATGTTCTAAACATGGAGCTAGAACAATACGCGGGGGAGATGAAGAAAATAGTTTTGTCCCTAGGCTGATTTCTGCAGTATCGTTACCTCAATTTTTTTCAGACTTAATTATTTTACTCCCAACCCGTATCGATTGTCTGATTATTGCACTGGTGCCGGTTGCGGCTCAGTATTCTGTATTAGATTGTTAGAGGTTCTATAGTCCGAGGTCCTAGCCGAAATCATCCAGCCCTCGGTACCCGAAGGTTTGATAATTGCGAAGGATTGCTTATAACTGCTCACAGAATAGTTTAGCTTATGATTTTGGCCCTCCGGATATTCTGCAGATACTTGGCCAGTTCTAGAAGACTGAGCTTGCGACGTTCAACCTTATTTTGGTAGTCATAGCGTCTCTCATGGTGCTCCGTCGAGCTCCAGACACTCTCCACGAACTATGATTACTTTATTTCCGTAGCCGGCTGTCTTGTCGCACCTCAATTTGCCACAAGTCTATGCCATTTTTATAAGTGAATAAAATATTATTATGTTTTCATACTATAATCGGGAATTTTTGAAGCAGATGCATTATTATTTCATGCGTGGATATGCAAAAATTCCATTCAAAGTGCGCAATATTGTTCCCGGAGCTGTACGAATTTTTATCAAAGAGAATATTTTAAGAATAAATAAGGTTGGTGTTGTTGAGAGTGTTGATAATAAACTTTGGGGAGGCTTTTCTGCGTCAGCCTTGGAAGAGCTAAATAGAATAAAAGAGGAAAGCGGCCCGAAACAATCGGCCGAGGCAGCCTGGTGTTTGTTCAGATGGCATAGCATTAATAAAGAATTTTCTCAGGCGCTTGAAAATATTAAATTTGTCCGAAATCGATTGCCGAAGGCAGGGCTTTATCCTCGTCAGATATTGCCAGAAGTCAGTATGCTGGCTCTGAACGCACAGCATGAAGAAGCTCGTAGCGTACTAGTGGAAAAAAAAGAATATATTACTTCTCACGCTAGTTACCAAATGGCTTTGGCTAACACTTGGGTTGGTATAAATGAAGACGAGGTTTTGAACGCTATCAATGCCATGTATAGCCAGGCGGGATTTCTAACAATAGAAAAAATTGACAAAACTCAGACACTAACGATCGACAATATTCAATGTGAGAGCGACTGCTCGGCTACAGGATCAAATTCACTCAAGGTAACTGTAATCGTTCCAGCATATAATGCTGAAGACAAAATTCTGACTTCATTGCTTTCTTTACAGCAGCAGACTTGGCAAAACCTCGAGGTCATTGTTGTGGATGACTGCAGCACTGATAATACGGAAGGTGTTGTAAGAGACTTTTGTCAGAGTGATGAGAGGTTCAGGTATCTAAAAAATGAGCGTAATGGCGGTAGTTACTACTCCAGAAACCACGCTTTGGAGGTGGCTACTGGAGACCTAGTAACCATCCATGATGCTGACGACTGGTCTCATGCTCAAAAAATTGAAGTGCAGGTCAAGCATCTACTGAGTGAAAAAGTACCTTACAACTTTTCTTTTTGGACTAGAGTCTCTGACAACCTTTTCTTTTGGGGGACGGCTTCCAGGCCAGGCACACACGATGATCTGGTAACACTTAACCATTCTTCCGCGCTGTTTCATCTAGATGAAGTAAAAGCGTTAGGAGGCTGGGATACCGTACGTATTGCTGCTGATAATGAGTTGATCAGGCGTTATGAGCGACAATTGGGCATGCCTGCTACTAACTATGTCACTCGTGGTTGCCAATCGGAATGTCCACTTTCTTTTGGCCGACTTGATTTTAACTCACTAACTCAGAAAAAGCTGACCCATGTCGTTACCGCCTGGCATGGTATGAGAAAGGAATATAGGGAAAGGGCGGGCTTCTGGTATGATAAGGTGCTTGCGGAGAGGCCGAAGGAGCGTTTCAATGGGCTTAAACCACCTTTTTTTGAGTCGCCAGAAGAAATCCGTAGTAACCGAAGTGCTGCGCCTTCACTTAGCCGGCTTTATATTGGAGATTTTTCAAGAAGTAAAAGTGCGAAGAAAAATATATGCTTAATAGCGGCCTTTAATAGCAAGTGTGATGCTGGTATTTTTAGCTACCCTGATTACGATAATTTCTCAAGTGTTACTTTTGTTTCGCTTGCACGACGGTACGCCGAAGATAGCAATTTGCGTATATGCATTGCAGGAGAAGAGCTGGAGGTTGATGAAGTTGTTATTTTGAACCCTCAGCTCTTTGAGCATGTGCTTGATCGCTTTCCTGAAATTAAGGCTTCGAAAATTAAAATCTTACAAAATAACGAAATGGAGACGGTCAGCAAAAAAGCATTGTCTAATATTTCTTCCATGTTGAAAGTTGAAGCATCTTCGCTTTCTTTTTTC
>NZ_BAEU01000129.1:0-2706 GCF_000246875.1 Halomonas sp. KM-1 | reverse complement strand
GTACGGCTCTGGGGCGGCGCGGCCGGCGGCAGGTTGTGGTCGGGCAGCCGGCCGCGCGGGGCAGGCAGGAACAGCGGCAGCGCCACGTTCATGGCGCGGCGGGTGCGACCGTCTTCCAACGGCTCGCAGTAGAACAGATTGGCGCGCATCAGCGGTGCCTGGCTCTGCACCTGTGCCAACGGCTCGGCCGAAGGCAGGGCGGCCAGCTTGCGCAGCTGAATGCGCACGTGGGGCGCGTCGGTATCCAGTGCCAGCAGTTTCTTCTCCACCTCACGCACCGACAGCCGCTTGATCGAACGGCCGCTGGCGTACCAGGCCAGGCGCACTCGGGCCACCGGTGCTTCGGCCACGGGTATGGCTCGCCAGCACTGCTTTAAGTGCAGCCGGGCCAGGCCGCTGCCGCGCAGATGGTCGTGCAACTCAGGGTGGCGGAACGGCAGCACCGCCTTGGCCTCGGCCAGTAGCGGCGGGTGATGGTCGCGAATATGCGCAAGCCGAGCGGCAAAGTCGGCCTTGGCGGCGTTGACCTTGCTCACTGCTGCCATCAAGGCATCGTCGGCGGCTACCAGGCCCACATGGCTGCGTGTGGCGCGTCCGTCCTGACCATCTGCGTACCAGAAGTCGAGCAGGGCACGGCGCAGCCACTCGGTGCTGGCTTCGGCCTTGAAAGCCCACGCCTCGGCAGGAGAGGCGGCATAGGTTGCCACTAATGCCTCGCTGCGCTCGATAAGCTTGTCGAAGGCGAGCTCCAGCTCGGCCAGCAGCCGATAGGTGGGCGCCGGGGCGAGCGTCACCGATCTTCGCCTCGCTCGGCCCGGGCCAGCCACTCGTCGATATTGCTCTCGTCGAGCGCCGGCTCGCCGGCAATACGGTGCGACTCATCGGCCCAGGCACCCAGGTCGATCAGCTTGCAGCGCTCACTGCAGAAGGGGCGGTAGGGATTGCTCTCGCGCCACTCCACCTTCTTTCGGCATTGCGGGCACGCGACGGTCAGGGGGCGTTGGTTGTGTTGGCTCATGAAACTCCCATCTCTCGATAGCGTCGGTCCAGTTCGGCCACTTGGGCGGCAAGGTCTGCTTCGCTACCGCTATTGTCGATCACATCGTCGGCGCGGGCCAGGCGTTCGCTACGCGGCATCTGGGCCGCCACGATGGCACGGGCCTGGGCGTCGTCGACATCATCGCGGGAAGCGGTTCGGGCGATCTGCAGGCTTTCCGACACGTCGATCACCAGGCAGCGGTCGGCCATCTCGCTCTGGCCCGATTCGAACAGCAGCGGCGAGACCAGCAGCACGTAGGGTGCGCCCTCGGCCTGCAGCCGCTCGAGGTGCGCGACGATACGCTGCCGAATGCGCGGGTGGGTCACCGACTCCAGCCAGCGGCGCTCGCTTTCGTCGGCGAACACGATCTCGCGCAGGGCGCGGCGGTTCAAGCTCCCGTCGGCCTGAAGTACCCGCTCACCGTAGCGCCCGGCAATCTCGGCCAGTGCCGGCTCGCCGGGTTCCACCACCTCGCGGGCCACGTCGTCGGCATCCACCCAAGGCACGCCCAGTGCCGCGAAGGCCCGCGCCACCGTGCTCTTGCCGGAAGCGATACCACCCGTTACGCCAACGATCATGAAGGCTCACCTGAATTGACCCAATCTTCCAAGCGAAGGCCTGGTACGCGATTGAATTCACGTCGGTTATTGGTAACGAGTATCAACCCCCGAGATCGAGCATGACCCGCAATCATCTGATCATAAGGACCAATAGGTGTTCCGCTTTTTGCCAACTCTGCTCTTAGCTGCCCACTGTGGGCTGCTGCTTCACAGTCATAGCTCAAAACGTCGAGGCGAGCAGCAAATCCTTCAACTACCTCAAGATTTTTTTCCGGGGCGGCGGATTTCTCAGCTCCATAGATCAGTTCCATCAAGGTGACCGTACTGATACACATCTGGAGGTGATGCTTTCTGAAAGCCTCCCGTACATGACCAGGGCGATTCTTTATCGTAAAAATGCAGATGTTCGTATCAAGCATGTACTTGAGCACTCAGAATTCCTCGCGATTCTGGTCGGCGGGTTGCCCACGCTCAGTCATGTAATCGCTTGAAACCTTTGGGCCGTCAAACCAGCTGTCCCAGGATTCCCCGGCAGGTGTGATGATTCGCGTACGACCTATGGCAATGACATCCACTCTCTTGACGTCATCTGGGAGGGCGACGGCTTTGGGAAGTCGTATCGCTTGGCTTCGGTTGCTTTTGAATACGGCGGCCTGCTCCATGATCCGTGCTCCTTATCCGTGTTCCTGGGGGATATATCTTGCGTATATCCCGAGCATAACCCGCCATGTTGGATATGGCAAAGGGATATACGGCTAGGGCAGGAACAGGCGTCCATAGCCGGCCATCAGCGGCTCGCCGACCAGCAGAGCGATCATGCCGGCGCTGGCCAGGTAGGGGCCGAAGGGCATCGGCATGCCACGCAGACGGGGCAGGGCGAGCTGCAGCGCAATGCCGACGATGGCGCCCATACCGGCGGAAAGGATCAATACCATAGGCAGATACTGCCAGCCCAGCCAGGCGCCCAGCGCCGCCAGCAGTTTGAAGTCGCCGTAGCCCATGCCTTCCTTGCCCGTTACCAGCTTGAACAGCCAGTACACGCTCCACAGGGCAAGATAGCCCGCCATGGCGCCGATCACCGCGCTAGGCAGCATCAGTGGCTGAAAC
>NZ_BAEU01000130.1:0-1071 GCF_000246875.1 Halomonas sp. KM-1 | reverse complement strand
ATCATTAACCACCGCTGCTGGACGTGCGAGTGAACGCGGGTCGAAACCTTCTTGCGATGCGTGCAACAAATCGCGACTCAGCAGGATGCCTACAATGTCGTCCTGTGCACCATCACGTAGCGGCAGGCGAGATCGGCCAGAATTGCGCAGCCGGGCAAGTATCTCTGAGAGACTTTCTTCTGCCCTTGCCACTTCGACCTCGTGTCGAGGGGTCATGACACCGCGTGCACAACGGTCGGCAATGCGCATGACGCCGGTAATCATTTTCGTTTCTGCCTTCTCTATGGTGCCTGCTCCCTCCGCCTCAGCGATGAGCATGCGGATCTCTTCGTCGCTGACGCTGGCGCCCCGCTTACCTGAATGCCCTAACAGCATGAGAACGAGTTTGCCTGAGTGATCCAAGAGCCAGACGAGAGGCAAGGTGGCGCGTGAAAGCAGATGCATCGCCGGTGCCACACGGCAAGCAACGACCTCTGGATTGGTGAGCGCAATCTGCTTGGGAACGAGTTCACCAATGATCAGTGAGAGATACGTAATCACCAGCACAACGATACCAACACCCAATGGGTTGGCGTATTGAACAGGCACTCCAAGGCTTGGCAGTAGGTCGGCGAGCCGGACACCCAGCGTTGCACCGGAGAACGCACCGGAGAGAACGCCGACCAAGGTGATCCCGATTTGCACTGTTGAGAGAAACCGACCCGGGTCCGCCGAGAGGGCAAGGGCGGCCTTGGCGCCAAGATAACCTTTTGCAGCTTTGGCTTTGAGGCGCAATGGACGAGAAGAAACGATGGCCAGCTCAGACATCGCAAGCAAGCCATTGAGCACGATCAAAGCCAGGACGGTAAGAATCTCGAGAATCATGTGAGATACGCGTGGATGAGCAGAGGTGGCCCCTGGCAATAAGGGTACTCGATGGCAGCGTTTGCCATTAATGTGATGCGAAAATTTATTTAGCGGTAGCGGTAGATACGCAGGCTGGGCAGGTAGGGCGTATCTTCCAGTTTCTCGTCGCTGCGCCGGGCCCGGGTACGGCTCTGGGGCGGCGCGGCCGGCGGCAGGTTGTGGTCG
>NZ_BAEU01000131.1:0-27836 GCF_000246875.1 Halomonas sp. KM-1 | reverse complement strand
GAGCATGCCTTCCACGTCCTGACGCAGGGGCAGGCCGGGGCGCAGGCTGTGCTCGATCTGTTCGGAGTCGTCCTCTGGGTCGATGTGAAAGGTCACGTCGGCCAGGTCGGGGAAAGCACTGCGCAGTTGTCGGCTCACGGCGTTGCCGATCTCGTGGGCTTCGGAGACGGTCAGCCGTGGCGGCACCACGATGTGCAAGTCGAGCACGACCTGGCTGCCCAGTGAGCGTGTGCGCAGGTCGTGAACGCTTTCCACCCCCGGTATGGTTTCGGCGATGTCTTTCATCTTTTGCTGGTCGGCTTCGGGCAGGGCGGTGTCGATCAGCTCGCGGCTCGATTCCCACAGCAGCCGCCAACCCACCTGACCGACCATGATGCCCACCAGAATGGCCGCCACGGCATCGACCCAGCCGGCGCCGAACTGGGCCGCCACCAGGCCGATCAGCACCGCCACGGTGGAGAGCGCATCGGAGCGGGAGTGCCAGGCGTTGGCCTCGAGCAGGCGCGATTTCACCCGCTTCGCTACGCGCAGGGTGTAGCGGAAGATCCACTCCTTGGCTAGCAGGGCAACCACGGCCACGCCGATGGCCCACAATCCGGGTGCGGCAAAGGGTTCGCCGCCCAGCAGGCGCATAAGGCTGGCCCAGGCAATGCCGCCGGCCACGAAGATCAGCACGCTGCCGAGTGCCAGGGTGGCCAGCGTCTCGATGCGGCCATGGCCGTAGGGGTGGTCGCTGTCCGGCTCCTGGCGCCCGTAATGGGTCGCTGCCATCACGAAGCCGTCTGTTACCAGGTCGGAGAAGGAGTGAATGCCGTCGGCTATCAGGGCGGCGGAGCCCACCAGCAGGCCGGTAATCAGCTTGAGCAGGCCGACGGTAAGGTCCACCACGGCGCCGATCAGCGTGACCCGATGGGCCTCGCGGGTCTGGGCGCCGCGGTCGAGCGGCGGGTGAGGGTGCGCGCTCACGTCTCTCCCAGGTCGTGGCCGGCGAGCTGGGCTGCCTTGTTGCGCACCGGGTTGGCGTACTGGGCTAGCCACCAACTGCGCAGCTCGGACGGAACCTCGTTCAGGCGGGCTTGGAAGCGGGCCCGGTCCACGTCGCTGACCTCGCTCAGGTCCAGCAGCTCCGGCGCATCGCTCAGGGCTTCCAGCGCCAGGTAGTGGCTGGGGAAGAGGCGATAGCCGCCGATCACCTGACGGTCGATCTCGGCGGCCACGGCTTCGGGGGTGTCGAAGCCGGCGCCCAGCGGTTCGCCGAAGCGCAGCTCCACGCGCCCCTTGTGGCCGGTGATGCCGGCCACGATGGATTGGATATCCTCGAACTCGCTCTTTGCGTAGCTCCCCTGGCTATGTACGGCGTGCAGCTCGCGGGCCTTCTGCAAGTCGCAGGGGTCGTACTCGTAGCTGATCGAGACCGGCACCATGCGCAGTTCGGCAATGGCTTCGCCGATGGGGGCGTTGCGCTGCTCCATACGGTGCGCCATGGTCAGCATCTTGATGATCGCCGGGTCGGTACGGTCGATCCCGTCCTTGGCGCGCCCCTCGCGCTGGGCCATCCAGATCGAGTGGTTATCCTCGACGATGGAGTGACGAATGTAGCTCGAGAGGTTCTGGTAGGCCGCCAGCATGGCGCGCTTGCCGCGCAGTGCGCGTGGCACGATGAAGCTCTTGTTGAGCCGCATCAGATCGGTCACGTAGGGCTTCTTGAGCAGGTTGTCGCCGATGGCGATGCGCACGGTGTCGCGACCCGCCTGGTGCAGGGCGAAGTTGACGAAGGCCGGGTCCAGCGAGATATCGCGGTGGTTACCGATGAACAGATAGGCCGTGTCCGCGTTCAGGTTCTCCAGCCCCTCGACGCGAAAATCGTCGGTCGAGGTACGGATCATGCGGTTCATGTAATAGGCAACGCGCATCTGGAAATCGTGCACGCTGGCCACCCCGCGGGTTTCCCGACGGATGGCATAGGAGGCCAGGGCGCGGGCCAGCCACGGCAGCGTACGGCTCAAGCGCGGCAGCCGGTAGCGGGTCAGAGCATCGAGCAGCTCGCGGTTGCTGGCCAGATTCGCCAGTACCGCGGCCACTTCATCATCGCGATAGGGTCGGATATCCGCCCAAGGATCGGTGGGCGTTGCGCCAGTCGGATTCTCGGTCATCGGTTCTTCTTGGTTACCGGATTCGGTCATGCACTTGCCTGCGCAGCGCCATTGGCTTCGCCGCCGAGCCAGTCGATCAGGCGCTCTACCTCTTCGGCCAGGGCCTGTGTCATCAGCATGAAATCGGCTTCGAGGCGCACGATGGCATCGCCATCGTCCTCGGTTTCGCTGGCCTCGTCGATCAGTGCGTCACTGAACCGCAGGGATTTCAGCGTCAGATCGTCGTGCAGCACGTAAGCCAGGCGGCCTTCAACTTCGATGGCCAGGCGGCTGGCCTGCTTGCCCGTCGCCAGCAGCTGCTGGATTTCGTCGCTGTCGAGATCCACCTGGCGGGCGCGCAGCACACCGTCGTCGCCCTTGGCCTTGAGTTCCACCTGATCGCCCAACTGCAGCGCGGCGGGGCGTGAATTCTCGTCGGCAAGCCATTGGGTCATGGCGCGCATGGGCAGGGTTTGAGCGGAGAGCGGGGTCACCTTGAGGCTGCCCAAGGTTTCGCGCAGCAGGTCGAGCGCTTCTTCGGCACGTTTACGCGAGCTGGTGTTCACCGCAATCAGATCGCGACGGGTATCCCACCAAAGGTCGACTTTCTGGCTGCGTACGAAGGCGCGTGGCAGCAGCTCTTCGTAAACCTGCTCCTTGAGTTCCTGCTTCTCCTGACGGCGCAGCTTGCGCCCCTCGCGGGCCTCGATCTCGGCGCTGCGCTCTTCCACTTCCTCGCGCACCACGCCGGCAGGCAGCAGGCGCTCATGGCGCAGCATGGTCATCAGGCGCTGCCCCTGCAGTTCGTGCAACAGCGCGGTGCCGGCGCGCCCCGCGGGCGGGCACCATCCCACGCGCCTGGCTTCCTGGCTGCCGGGCGTACGTGCCGCCTGCTCGGCCAGGGCCTCTTCAAGGTTGGCGGCGGGGATCGTCGCCGCCCCGTGCAGGCGGTAAAGGTGCAAGTGCTTGAACCACATAGTGCGTTCCCTGAGCGTAAAGGACGCATATTATGGCGAAGGGGCAGGCAGGGTTCCAGTGGCCTTGTGATCTATGATTCGCTCGAACGCTCGTTAGATATTCAGGCTTCACTCCAGGACGAGGGCAGACAATTCGTCTCGCAGCGGTCCTTCGATGAGCAAAGGCTGGTTGGCTTGCATATCGAGCAGGACGAAGGTGATGGTGGCCCGGCTGACCAGGGTATCGTCGCTGCTGCGATGGATTTCCTGGGTCATCTTCCCACTGCGGTTGCCGATGGCGGAAAGCCGGCTGTGTACCTCAAGGTCGTCACCCGCAACGGCCGCGGCACAGTAATCGATATTGATATTGACGGCTACGAGCCCGATGCCGGCTCGCTGAAACGAGGTGCTGAGTTCAGGGTGTTCGTCGAAGTAGGCCCAGCGTCCCTCTTCGAGAAACTCCAGGTAACGGGTGTTGTTGACGTGGCCATAACCATCGAGGTGGTAGCCGCGTACACGCAGTGAAATGCGGGAGATGCGGGGATCCATCCGGTGCTCCTTCTCGCAGTAATAAGGGGGCAGCTCAAACAATGAACGCTTTGGATTCTAGTCACCCTCATCAGTATCAAGCAAACGATTGTTTTATTTTTGCGAGAAGGGAAAGGGGCGGCCATGGCCGCCCCCGCCTTGCGTGGTTCAGGCCTTGAGGACCTCAATGATGGAGGCCTTTGGCTTGACCGAGAGCCGGCGATGCAACCGTTCGGAGAGTTCACTCACCGAGAACAACCCGCGGATATGGTGCTCGGCATCTCTGACCAGACAGTAGGGCTCGCCGGCCTCGCGCAGTGTGGCCACCAGGTCGGTGACAGTGGCGCTGGCAACGGCCTCGTAATCCACGACGGGCATGGCGGCCCGGGGCTGCATCAGATCGCCGGCGGTCAGGCTGCTGCGGTCGATGCCGAGACGGTGCAAGGCCACCAGGATGCTCTGCTCCGAGAGTCGCTCGAGGGTCAGCATGCCGACCAGTTCACGCTGGCGATCGATGACCAGCTTGCCGCTCACGCCTTCCGCCTTCATCTGCCTGGCCACCTCGAGCGCCGGGGCCGAGACACTGACGGCGTGTGGCCAATGCTGGCGAAAATCGGTCATCAGGCTCAGGGCCGGGGAGTGCTCGTCGATATCGGAGAAGGCTTGAGGAGTGACCAGGTGGTCGGCGGTGTCGAGTCGGGAGAGAGGGAGTGTTTTCATCGTGCAAAACCTCTGAAAGCGCTGACATCCAATGGATGCGAAACGATCGAATATGAAGGCCCGAGACGAGCCAGGTTTCCAGTCGAGCGATCAGAGGCAGTGCGGTGGGGCGCGGGCAGGCGGCAGTGCGAGCTGCTGACAGGCGAACGCGGAGATGCCTAGCGCAACGCCGGGGTGGGTGAGGAGTCGAGTGCCGAGGGTGGCAAGCGACTCGAGTCCGGTGTCGTCGGTGTCCGCATCGAATGACGACAGTCCGAGGGAAACGTCGTGATGCGCGAGCCCTGCCAGTGACTTGGCAGGACCTTCAAAGCCATTCTCGACCGCCTGTGAGGCCAGGTTCGGCAGCCCTACGATCAGGGCGGTGAGAGCGATCAACAGAAGTCTTTGCATTGGGCCTCTATCTATAAGGGGGCCTTGACCCACACAAGCTAGCCCAAGAGAGTCGGGATGGCTACCGTCGCGAATAAGGAATGAGCGATGCGGGATTGGCGCAGGGCGTTACGCAAGCTGCCTTTGTGCCGTGTGGAGTGGTATGATGGCAGGCTGTAATGGCGCGCCATGCCTCGGCCACGGCTTGGCTAGAAGAGCGCACCAAACCGTTGTAGCGCAAAGGATTCGACGACCCATGGGTGACATCGCCAGAGAGATTCTGCCAGTCAACATCGAGGACGAACTGAAGCAGTCGTACCTCGACTACGCGATGAGCGTAATCATCGGCCGCGCGCTACCGGACGTGCGCGATGGCCTCAAGCCGGTGCACAGGCGCGTACTGTTCGCCATGCACGAGCTTGGCAACGACTGGAACAAAGCCTACAAGAAATCGGCCCGTGTGGTGGGCGATGTCATCGGTAAATACCACCCCCACGGTGACAGCGCAGTCTACGACACCATCGTGCGTATGGCGCAGGACTTCTCCATGCGCCACGTGCTGGTCGACGGCCAGGGCAACTTCGGCTCCATCGACGGCGACAGCGCCGCTGCCATGCGTTACACCGAGGTGCGCATGGCCAAGCTGGCTCACGAGCTGCTGGCCGATCTCGACAAGGACACCGTCGACTGGGTCGACAACTACGACGGCACCGAGCGTATTCCCGAGGTGCTGCCGACCAAGGTTCCCAACCTGCTGATCAACGGCTCCTCGGGCATCGCCGTGGGTATGGCCACCAACATCCCGCCCCACAACATGGGCGAGGTGATCGACGGCTGTCTGGCGCTGATCGACGACTACACCCTCACCGTCGACGACCTGATGGAGTACATCTCCGGCCCCGATTTCCCCACTGCGGGCATCATCAACGGCCGTGCCGGCATCCTCGAGGCCTACCGCACCGGCCGCGGGCGCATCTATGTGCGTGCTCGCCACACCATCGAATACCACGAGAAGAGCGGCCGCGATCACATCATCGTCACCGAGCTGCCGTACCAGGTGAACAAGGCGCGGCTGATCGAGAAGATCGCCGAGCTGGTCAAGGACAAGAAGATCGAAGGCATCGCCGAACTGCGCGACGAGTCCGACAAGGACGGCCTGCGCGTGGTGATCGAGGTGAAGCGCGGCGAGTCCGGCGAGGTGGTGGTCAACAACCTGTTCGCCCAGACCCAGCTGCAGAACGTCTTCGGCATCAACATGGTCGCCATCGAGGATGGACAGCCGAAGATCCTCAACCTCAAGGAAATCCTCGAGGCCTTTATTCGCCACCGCCGTGAGGTCGTCACCCGGCGCACCCTGTACGAATTGAAGAAAGCCCGCGAGCGCGGCCACATCCTCGAAGGTCTGGCCGTTGCCATCTCCAACATCGACGAGGTGATCGAGCTGATCAAGGCCTCGCCGAGCGCCGCCGAGGCCAAGGAGAAGCTGCTCGACAAGGTGTGGCCGCCGGGTCAGGTCACCGCCATGCTGGAGCGTGCCGGTGCTACCTCGTGCAAGCCGGAAGAGCTGGAAGAGGGCTTCGGCCTCAACACTACCGGCACCGAGTACCGTCTCTCGCCGGCCCAGGCCCAGGCCATCCTCGAGCTGCGCCTGCACCGCCTGACCGGCCTCGAGACCGAGAAGCTGCTCGACGAATACCTGGGCATTCTGGAGAAGATCGCCGAGCTGATGGCCATTCTCGCCTCCAGCGAGCGGCTGCTCGAGGTGATTCGCGAAGAACTCATGGCCGTGCGCGATCAGTTCGCCGACCCGCGCCGCACCGAGATCCAGGCCAGCCACCTCGACCTCTCCATCGAGGATCTGATTGCCGAGGAGGACATGGTGGTCACGGTCTCGCGTACCGGCTACGCCAAGACCCAGCCGCTCTCCGACTACCAGGCCCAGCGTCGCGGCGGTCGCGGCAAGTCGGCCACCGCCATGAAGGACGAGGACGTCATCGAGCATCTGCTGGTGGCCTCCACCCACGACACCGTGCTGCTGTTCTCCAACAAGGGCAAGGTGTACTGGCTCAAGGTCTACGAGATGCCCGCCGCCAGCCGTGGTTCCCGCGGCAAGCCGCTGGTCAACCTGCTGCCGCTGGACGAAGGCGAGGCGATCAACGCCATCCTGCCGGTGAAGGACTACAGCCCCGACTGCTACATCTTCTTCGCCACCGCCAAGGGCACGGTCAAGCGCACCAGCCTCGACCAGTTCTCGCGTCCGCGTAGCGTCGGCCTGATCGCCATCGACATCGAAGAGGGCGACCGCCTGGTGGGTGCCGCTATCACGTCGGGTAACGACCATGTGATGATGCTGTCGTCCAACGGCAAGGCGATTCGCTTCGAAGAGAGCAACGTGCGCGCCATGGGCCGTACCGCTCGCGGCGTACGCGGCATGAAGCTGCTGGGCGACGCCGAGGTGATCAGCCTGATCATTCCCAAGAGCCAGCAGATCGACGCCGATGCCGACAGCGAGGTGGAAGGTGAAGAGGGCGCGCCGCTGGAAAACGGCAACGGCGGCCAGATCTACATCCTCACCGCCTCCGAGAACGGTTACGGTAAGCGGACCCGGCTCGAGGAGTTCCCGCTGCGCGGTCGTGGCGGCCAGGGCGTCATCGCCATGCAGACCAGCGAGCGCAACGGTTCTCTGGTTGCCGCCATGCAGGTCTACTCCGCCGACGAGATGATGCTGATCACCGACCGGGGCACGCTGGTGCGTACCCGCGTCGACGAGGTCTCGATCACCTCGCGCAACACTCAGGGCGTGATGCTGATCCGCCTGGGCAATGACGAGAAGCTGGTCAAGACCGTGCGTATCGACGAGCCTGAAAATGAGGTGGAGGGCGAGCCCGAGGATGGCGCTGAGGGTGAAGCTGAGAACGCGCCGAACGCCGAGCTGCAGAGTGGGCCGGATGCGGACGAGAGCGGCGGCGTAGAAGAGAGCCAGAACGACGAATAAGGCTTGCCACCAAGCCGAGCGATGAGCGCCGGGGAGAAGTCGGAGCGAGGGTTTTTTGCCATGGGTGAGGCGGAATTAGAAGAACATGTTCTTCCCGCCGAACGGGTTGGCCACGGATGGCCAACCCAGGCCCTGCAAGCGGTGCAGGATGCAAGAGCGCCGCAGGCAAAAATAGCGCCCAGGGATGGGTTCACAGCGCCCTCGCGAGACTTCTCGACGGAGCAGCTCATCGCGTGTCGGTTCAGTAACCATGCTTGAGCTGAGACGGAACACCACGCTGATGACACGCCACTATAATTTCTGCGCCGGTCCCGCGGCGCTGCCCACCCCGGTGCTGGAACGCGCAAGGGAAGAGCTGCTCGACTACCAGGGCCGTGGGCTCTCGGTCATGGAGATGAGCCACCGCTCGCCCGCGTTCGTCGCCATCGCCGAGCAGGCCGAGGCCGACCTGCGCGAACTGCTCGCCGTGCCCGAGAACTACAAGGTGCTGTTCCTGCAGGGCGGCGCCAGCCTGCAGTTCTCCATGGTACCGATGAACCTGCTGGGGCAGGGCGGCACCGCCAACTTCCTGTATACCGGCATCTGGGGCAAGAAGGCGCTGGCGGAAGCCAAGCAGTTGGGCTTCGCCGTGCACACGGCCGGTTCCAGCGAGCCCAGCGGGCACAGTGAAGTGCCGACCCAGGCCGACATCGCGCTCTCCGCCGATGCCGCCTACCTGCACTACACCGCCAACGAGACCATTGGCGGGCTGGAGTTCGATTACATTCCCGACGTCGGCGTGCCGCTGGTGTGCGACTACTCCTCCAGCATCCTGGCCGAACCGCTCGACGTGTCGCGCTTCGGCGTGATCTACGCCGGGGCGCAGAAGAACATCGGTCCCGCCGGGCTCACCCTGGTGCTGGTGCGCGACGACCTGCTCGACCGGCGCTGCCCGCGCATTCCCAGCCTGTTCGACTACCAGGCCATGGCCGAAGCGGGTTCCATGGTCAATACGCCGCCCACCTACGCCTGGTATCTGGCGGGGCTGGTGTTCCAGTGGCTCAAGCACGACATCGGCGGGCTCGAGGCCATGGCGACGATCAACGCGAGCAAGGCGGCCAAGCTCTACGCGGCCATCGACGCCAGCGGCTTCTATTCCAACCCCATCGCGCCGCGTAACCGCTCGCGCATGAACGTGCCCTTCGTACTGGCCGACGCCAGCCTCGACAAGACGTTCCTGGCCGAAGCCGAACAAGCCGGGCTGCTCAACCTCGCGGGCCATCGCAGCGTCGGCGGCATGCGGGCAAGCCTCTACAACGCCGTACCCGAAGCGGCCGTCGATACCTTGATCGACTTCATGACCGACTTCGAGCAACGCAGGGGATAAGCCATGACCGATACCCCCAACAATCTCGACACGCTGCGCCAGCGCATCGACGAGATCGACAACGACATCCTGCGCCTGATCAGCGCCCGCGCCGAGTGTGCCAAGCAGGTCGCCGAGGTCAAGACCAAGAGCGACAAGGGCGCCGTGTTCTACCGCCCCGAGCGTGAGGCCCAGGTTCTACGGCGGATCATGGAGCTCAACCAGGGGCCGCTCAACAGCGAAGAGATGGCGCGGCTGTTCCGCGAGATCATGTCCGCCTGCCTGGCGCTGGAACAGCCCACCAAGGTGGCTTATCTCGGCCCGGAGGGTACCTTTACTCAGCAGGCCGCCCTCAAGCACTTCGGTGCCAGCGCGGTGAGCATGCCGATGGCGGCCATCGACGAAGTCTTCCGCGAAGTGGAGGCCGGCGCCGTCAACTACGGCGTGGTGCCGGTGGAGAACTCCACCGAAGGCGTGGTCAGCCACACCCTCGATTCGTTCATGGACTCCTCGATCCGCATCTGTGGCGAGGTGGTGCTGCGCATTCACCACCATCTGCTGGTGGCCGACACCACCTTGCGCGACAAGGTCTCGCGGGTCTACTCCCATCCGCAGTCGCTGGCGCAGTGCCGCAAGTGGCTCGACGCTCACTATCCGCGGGCCGAGCGGGTGCCGGTGTCGTCCAACGCCGAAGCGGCCAAGATGATCAAGGGCGAGTGGCACAGCGCGGCGATAGCCGGCGACATGGCGGCCAAGCTCTACGGTCTGGAGAAGGTTGCCGAGAAGATCGAGGATCGCCCCGACAACTCCACGCGCTTCCTGATCATCGGCAGCCAGCACGTGCCGATGTCGGGCGAGGACAAGACCTCCATCGTGGTGGCCATGCGCAACCAGCCCGGCGCACTGCACGAACTGCTTGAACCCTTCCATCGTCACTCCATCGACCTCACTCGTCTGGAGACACGGCCCTCGCGAACCGGCGTGTGGAACTACGTATTCTTCATCGACTTCAAGGGTCACGTGGACGAACCGCGTGTCGCCGCGGTGCTCGAGGAAGTGCGTCTGCGCGCCTCCGAGCTCAAGGTGCTCGGCTCCTACCCCGTAGGCGTGCTGTAAGCGTGGTGGAGCGTAACAACCCGAGCGTAATGCCGAACGAAGCACGGATCCTGATCGTCGGCCTGGGGCTGATCGGCGGCTCGCTGGCCGCCGCGCTTCGCTCCGCCGGCTTCCAGGGTGTCATCCACTCGTGCGATCCGGATGCCGGCGAAATCGCACGCGGCATCGAGATGGGACTGATCGACCACGGCGACACCCGGCTCGCGTCGCTGGTGGAAGGCGCCACCCTGATCGTACTGGCGGTGCCGGTACTGGCCATGCGCAGCGTGATGCAGGAGCTCGCCGACCTGCTGCCACGCGAGGCGCTGAGCGGCACCGCGCCACGAGTGGTCATCACCGACGTCGGCAGCACCAAGGCGGCGGTGCGCGACTGCGCACTGGCAGCCTTCGGCGAGCTGCCGGCGGGGCTGGTGCTGGGGCATCCCATCGCCGGCTCGGAGAAGAGCGGCGTGGCGGCTTCGAACCCGCAGCTCTACGTCAGACACAAGGTGATCCTCACCCCGACCCGAGAAACCGCCCCGGCCGCCGTGGCCCGGGTGCAGACGCTGTGGCGTGCCTGCGGCGCCGAAGTGCTGGAGATGGACGTGGAGCGCCACGACCAGGTGCTGGCGCGCACCAGCCACCTGCCGCACCTGCTCGCCTTCTCGCTGGTAGACACCCTGGCGCGCCAGGACGAACGGCTGGAGATCTTTCGCTACGCCGCCGGCGGCTTTCGCGACTTCACCCGCATCGCCGGCAGCGACCCGGTCATGTGGCGCGACATCTTCACCGCCAACCGCGACGCCGTGCTGGCCTCCCTCGACGACTTCGAGGCCGGTCTGGGGCGGCTGCGCCAGGCCGTGGAAGCGGGCGACGGTGATGCTATGCTCTCCATCTTCGACCGTGCCAGCCATGCACGACACTACTTCGACTCTCTCCTGAACCAGACCAGTTATCAGGTGGAATACCAGATGCAACAACA
Organism: Halomonas sp. KM-1; assembly: GCF_000246875.1. Lineage (NCBI taxonomy): Bacteria > Pseudomonadati > Pseudomonadota > Gammaproteobacteria > Oceanospirillales > Halomonadaceae > Halomonas > Halomonas sp. KM-1. The sequence continues at coordinate 16,714 of NZ_BAEU01000131.1, read as the reverse complement.
AGGCAAGCTCACCTTCCGGGCCGCGCCCGGTGGCCGCGTGGCCGGGCGCATTCGCGTACCGGGCGACAAGTCGATCTCCCATCGCTCGATCATGCTGGGCGCCCTGGCCGAAGGCGTGACCGAAGTGAAGGGCTTTCTGGAAGGGGAAGACAGCCTCGCCACCCTGCAGGCGTTCCGCGAGATGGGCGTGGCCATCGAAGGGCCGCACCAAGGGCGCGTTACCGTGCACGGCGTCGGCATGCACGGGCTCAAGGCGCCGGCCGGGCCGCTCTACGTAGGCAACGCCGGTACCGCCATGCGCCTGTTCGCCGGGCTGCTGGCGGGCCAGGCCTTCGACACCGAACTGATCGGCGACGCCTCGCTGACCAAGCGCCCCATGGGTCGCGTGGCCGACCCGCTGCGTGTGATGGGTGCGAAGATCGACACCGCCGAAGGCGGGCGTCCGCCGCTGAAGATACACGGTGGACAGAAGCTCAAGGGCATCAACTACGACATGCCCATGGCCAGCGCCCAGGTGAAGTCGTGCCTGCTGCTCGCCGGGCTCTATGCCGAAGGCGAGACCCGCGTGCGCGAGCCGGCGCCCACCCGCGACCACACCGAGCGCATGCTGGCCGGCTTCGGCTATGAGGTACACCGCGAGGGCGACACCTGCTGGCTCAACGGTGGCGGCAAGCTCACCGCAGCCCCCATCGACGTGCCCTCAGACATCTCCTCGGCTACCTTTTTCCTGGTGGCGGCGGCGATCACCCCGGGTTCCAACCTGATTCTCGAGCACGTAGGCATCAACCCCACGCGCATCGGCGTGATCAACATCCTCAAGCTGATGGGCGCCGACCTGCACCTCACCAATGAGCGCGAGGTGGGCGGCGAGCCGGTGGCCGATCTGCACATCCGCTACGCGCCGCTCAAGGGTATCGACATTCCCCTCGATCAGGTGCCGCTGGCCATCGACGAGTTCCCGGCGCTGTTCGTCGCCGCCGCCTGCGCCACCGGCACCACGCGCCTGCGCGGCGCCGAGGAGCTGCGGGTCAAGGAGTCCGACCGCATTCAGGCCATGGCCGACGGTCTGGCGACCCTGGGCGTCGAGCACACCGTGCTCGAGGATGGTATCGACATCGTCGGCGCCGGCGAGCGTGAAGTCGCCTACGGTGGCGGGCGCATCGACAGCCTGGGCGACCACCGCATCGCCATGTCGTTCGTGGTGGCCTCGCTGCGGGCCGGCGAGGAGATCGTCATCGACGACTGCGCCAACGTGGCCACCTCGTTCCCCGGCTTCACCGAGCTGGCGCGAACGGTCGGCATGCACGTCGAAGAAGAGGCCGGGAATGTAGAGGAAAGAGCATGAGCGAAACGGCCAAGGTGCTGACCCTCGATGGACCCGGTGGCGCCGGCAAGGGCACCATCAGCCGTCTGGTCGCCGAGCGCCTGGGCTGGCATCTGCTCGACAGCGGCGCGCTGTACCGGCTGACCGCGCTGGCGGCCCAGCGCCACGGCGTGGCGCTGGATGACGAGGCCGTGCTGGAACGGGTGGCCGCCGGTCTCGACGTGGTGTTCGTCGCCGAGGCGGAGAGCACCCGCGTGCTGCTCGAAGGCGATGACGTCAGCCGTGAGATCCGCACCGAGCAGGTGGGCGACGCCGCTTCTCAGGTAGCGGCGTTGAATGGCGTGCGTCAGGCGCTGCTGCAGCGTCAGCGCGACTTCCGTCAGGCCCCCGGCCTGGTGGCCGACGGTCGCGACATGGGCACCGTGGTTTTCCCCGACGCCGAGCTGAAGGTTTTCCTCACTGCGAGCCCTGAGGAACGGGCGCGCAGGCGCCACCTTCAGTTGCAGGAGGCGGGGGTCAGTGCTAGTCTATCGAGTCTTTTGAAGGAAATTCAGGCACGCGATGCACGCGACATGCAGCGCAGCGTGGCTCCACTCAAGCCGGCCGATGACGCCATAACGCTTGATACCACGAGCCTGAGTATACCGGAAGTGGTGGAACGGTTGACGGAGTGGCTGGCCCAGCGTGGCCTCGCCCCCGATACTTGATCTCCCTTGCGGCGCCCTCGAACGGATGTCATGGCATGGTCGGGCACTAAATTCTTGCAAGCCCGGCCAGGTCCAACCAGCGCTAACATCCTCGGGGGTTTGGTAAATAAGGCCCGCACTCGCTGGTGGTGCGGAGAAGGCGGCAACGCCTCAACACCGTTGATCACGTAGGAAAATCATGAGCGAAAGCTTTGCTGAACTGTTTGAACAGTCACTGCAGGACATCAACATGGAGCCGGGCGCCATCGTCACGGCTACCGTCGTCGACATCGAAGGTGACTGGGTCACCGTCAATGCCGGCCTGAAGTCTGAAGGGCAGATTCCCGCGGCGCAGTTCCGCGACGATAACGGCGAGCTCACCATCGCCGTCGGCGACGAAGTCAGCGTTGCCCTGGAAGCCGTCGAAGACGGTTTCGGCGAGACCCGTCTGTCTCGCGAGAAGGCCAAGCGCGCCGAGGCGTGGAAGATTCTGGAAGCGGCCTTCGAGAAAGAAGAAATCGTCAAGGGCGTGATCAACGGCAAGGTCAAGGGCGGCTTCACCGTCGACATCGACTCCATCCGTGCATTCCTCCCGGGTTCCCTGGTCGACGTGCGTCCGGTGCGCGACACCACGCATCTCGAGCACAAGGAACTCGACTTCAAGGTCATCAAGCTCGACCCGAAGCGCAACAACGTTGTCGTTTCCCGCCGCGCCGTGCTCGAAGCCGAGAACAGCGCCGAGCGTGAAGCGCTGCTCGCCACCCTGCAGGAAGGCCAGCAGATCGTCGGTATCGTCAAGAACCTCACCGACTACGGCGCCTTCGTCGACCTGGGCGGCGTCGATGGCCTGCTGCACATCACCGACATGGCTTGGAAGCGCATCAAGCATCCGAGCGAAATCGTTGCCGTGGGCGACGAGATCAACGTCAAGGTGCTGAAGTTCGACCGCGAGCGCAACCGCGTCTCCCTGGGTCTGAAGCAGCTGGGCGAAGATCCGTGGGTCAGCATCACTGAGCGTTACCCCGAGGGTACCGTCGTTCAGGCCCGCGTCACCAACCTCACCGACTACGGCTGCTTCGCCGAGCTGGAAGAGGGTGTCGAAGGTCTGGTTCACGTCTCCGAAATGGACTGGACCAACAAGAACATCCACCCGTCCAAGGTCGTCAACATCGGCGACGAAGTGGATGTCATGATCCTCGACATCGACGAAGAGCGTCGTCGTATCTCCCTGGGTATCAAGCAGTGCACCGCTAACCCGTGGGAAACCTTCAACGCCCAGTACAACAAGGGCGACCGCGTGTCCGGTACCATCAAGTCGATCACCGACTTCGGTATCTTCATCGGTCTGGAAGGCGGTATCGACGGTCTGGTTCACCTCTCCGACCTCTCCTGGTCCGAGACTGGCGAAGAAGCCGTGCGCCGCTTCAAGAAGGGCGACGAAGCCGAAGCCGTCATCCTCTCCATCGACCCGGAGCGTGAGCGCATTTCGCTTGGCATCAAGCAGCTCGACTCCGACCCGGTGGCCGAGTACCTGGCTGTCAACGACAAGGGCTCCATCGTCTCTGGTCGTGTGATCGAAGTCGACGCCAAGGAAGCCCACGTCGAGCTGGCCACTGACGTCGTTGCCGTGCTCAAGGCATCCGAAATCAGCGCCGACCGCGTCGAAGACGCGCGCAACGTGCTGAGCGAAGGCGACACCGTCGAAGCCCGCATCGTCAACGTCGATCGCAAGAACCGTGCGATCAACCTGTCGATCAAGGCCAAGGATCAGGACGACACTCGTCAGAACCTGAAGAAACTGCGCGAGCAGGAAGTCGAGAGCGGTGGCCCGACCACCATCGGCGACCTGATCAAGCAGCAGATGGGTCAGGACTGATCGTCCTCGGGCTCCGTTCGCGGAGCCCGATGAGCCAAGGCTCAATCAAGAACGCCGCCCCTCCGTCAAAGACGGGGCGGCGTTCTTGTTTCTGCAGGCTGCCATCAGGTCAATGCAAAAGCGGTATGGTCAGTGTACCGGAACCGCAGCAGCCATCCGCAGCGTCGAACAGTACGCTGGTCGCGTTGCCATCGATGCTCTCCCCATGCTGCGGTAGCCACACCAACGTCAAGTATGTTCTCAAATGTTCTATGTCAGTAGGTTTATCGAAGCGTGCCGTAACCGCGCGCTTGCTTTCTATCTGGATGCGGTGAAAAAAGCGTTCTGTTGGCAGAGAGTACGGATGCATGGCACGGTAGCCAAGATCCGTTCTGAGGCGCTCGCCAGGGGTGATGTCAGGGTCGTCGTGATAGATCCAGGCGGGCTGGATAAGCGATCGATGTTGGCTAGCCAGCTGGGTCCGGCGCGTATAGTGCAGCCAGGTATGCTGCTGGGCTTTGAGATCGAGCTTGCCATAGTGGCGAGCCAGGTAAAGCTCATACTTGGCGTTCTTGGCGATGCGAGGACGGCAGGAATCAAAGACGTCCTGACGAAGTCTGGAAATCGCAACTTGTTGGTAATGTTCAAATTGTTGGCGGAACGTGCGCGGGCTGCTGCCATGCTTGTGGCGAAATGCACGGGTAAAAACCGGGTGGCTCGAGTATCCGCACTGAATGGCGATTTCTATGATCGGCAAGCGCGTACGTGCTAATAGCATGGCGGCACGCTCCAGGCGCAGGAGATCGCGATAACGGCCTGGGCTATAGCCGAAATGGTTCGTGAACAGACGCCTCAAATGAGACTCCGAATAGCCGAGATAATCGGCAAGGTGGCGCATAGACACCCGGTGTGATGCTTTGTCACTCAGCCAGATCTCGGCAGACCGCACAGCCGGCGAGATGCAGTTCACTTGGCTAACTCCCTGTAAGTCCAAGGTCTTCGTAAAAATAAGCGAGTGGCTTATATCGCCCATCCATGCCCCGCACGAACGACTGGTGGGCGGGTGAGCGAAAGTGCAAAGTTACTAATCATTTTTTACCTAAAATCTCATTATTGCAAAATATTTCGCATGCGAATCTTTCTTTAAGGAGGAGCTATCTGGTGTACGGGATTCTCTAGCGTAAGAGATTGACTACAACACGTAGGAAGAGCCCATTAATGTAATCAAGTGTAACGATTGAGGGTGGGTGCTCGATTGCAGAGGTATGGCGTTGCCCACGACAGTCTGGAGGAACTGTCGGGGTTGAGATGCACTTACCGCTTGGCGTCGATCTCGCCTAAGCGGCAATGACAACAATCATGTCCTGACGACCAAGGAAGAAAGGAGACAAAAATGATGGTTGCAATGAATCGGTTGTTACCGTTGGCGGCCCTGACAACGGCCATCCTGCTGGCAGGTTGCAGTGGCACTTCGTCCAGCTCACAGCCACTTGGCAATGCTACTGGCTCGGGGAGCCCGGGGGGCAGTAATGGTGGTACGGGCGGGGTGGGCGATGGTAGTGGCGGCGGCTCCGGGCTCGAGCGAATTGCACAGAGTACATCGGAGGCATCCGGTGGGCTGGGAGATACTATCGCCACCGTAGGAGATGCCGTCACTCAACTTGATGCGCCGCTGGTTGGAGCCATTACCGATGGTGGCGGCAACGTTGTCATTCATTTGGGGGATGGCGTTAACACCCTGGCAGACGGTATCGGAGCTGGCCTCGGCGATATTTCTGAAAACGACAATGCCTTGGGCACTACCCTGGCAGGCGTGACTGGCGCCGTTGGCCACACTGGGCAAGCGGTATCGGCTGCTGGCACCACCGTCGAGGCTCTCAACACGCTGCCGGTATTCCTGCAGGTCGATGAAGCCACCGGGTTGCTTACCGGTCTCGGTGGTACCGTCGAGGAGCTAGGAGGCACGGTAACCGCTACAGCGGATGCGCTGACATTGTCGTTGACCGATGAGAATGCTCATCTCGCCGGGTTGACGACGGAGCTGACCGCAGTCGTGAGGCCGCTTGTCGTCGATCTTGGAGGGATCACTCAAAACTTGGGAGATGCCCTGGTCGTCGGTCCGCCGGCCAGTAACTTGCTGCAGGAAGTCGGCGGTGTAGTGGTAATGCTGGGCGATGATCTGGCAAGTGGTGATGCGCTACTGGCAGGTGTCGGTACGACGGTTACCGGAGCTGGCCAGCTGATAGTGGACACTGGAGGCCTGTTATCAGCCAACAATAACATCGAAGGTGGCCTGCTGCGGACAGGCCCGTTGAGTAATACAGCTAACGAAGGGAATTTGCTTGGTGGCAATACAGGGCTGCTTGGTGGTGCTCAGAAGGGCAGTCTTCTCGCTGGCGACTCAGGGCTGATCGGCGGTGTCACCGGTACCGTCGATGGCCTGACCGGTAGCTTGCTTGGTGGCAGTCAAAGCGGCGGCCTTCTCGGTGGCGACAAAGGTCTGCTTGGCGGTGTCACCGGTACCGTCGATGGCCTGACCGGTAGTCTACTTGCCGAGGGCGATGGCAGGAAGAAAGGGGGCGGGCTGCTGGGTGGCCTGCTGGGAAGCTCCCGCTAACCGCAATGGTGGGGTCCAGGCATGCAGCGCAGTGGTCGCTGCGTGCCTGTGCACAGTAAGCCGATAACACGAGTAATCACCACGTCTTACCCTTGGATTCTTGCCGCAGGGATTGCTATGCCGTCGACACGCTCCAATAGAGTGTTGCCGTTTTATGCCGGTCTTATCTTGCTTTCGTGGGGGCCTTTCCATCTCGGCCAGTCTCATGCCAGTGACCTTCCTGCGCTGATCGATGATCGACAGCCAACGCTCTCGCCTCCCTTGCAGGAAGTCAGAGAGCAACAGCTACGCAGCACGACGCGCGTCGAGCTGCCAGTCAGCCCAGGCGAACTCGACCGCGATATGCGCATTCCGGTCGAACACGTCAACATCGTCGGCGGCTCGGTTTTCGATCTCGAGTCGCTGGCCGTAGACCTTGTGCCGATGGTGGGCCATGAGGTCAGGCTTGGCGATCTGATCGATGCCGTTGAAGCCATTACCAAGCGCTATCAGAAAGCCGACTATCCTCTCTCCTACGCCTACCTGCCGACCAATAATTTCGTGGATGGAACCGTCACGGTGGTGGTGGTCGAGGGGCATATCGTGCGTAATGAAATTCTCATCACCAATGCCGCGGTGGCAGCCCGTGTCGAACGGCTGGCGAATCGGATGCATGGCGAACGACCGCTGACGCGCGCCACTTTCGAGCGTTATACCGCGCTGATCGATCGGATCCCCGGGGCGCAGTTGGCGATCAGCGCGCCGGTACCCAGAACACCCTCGGGGGGAACGACCTTGAGGGTCGAGGAGCGTGATACCCGTCGTATTCAGGCTGGCCTGTCGGTTGACGGTGGTAATGAGGACGATTTCCTGGTGCTGGGTAACCTGAGCCTCCAGGCCAATACCCCATACGGCGAGAAGCTCTCTTTCGCTGCGTTGATGCCGGTGGATAATGACAATGAATTCTATGCCGTGGAGTACCAGCAGCAGCTAGGTAGCGATGGTCTGCGCATTACGCTCGGGGCGAACCGCTTCGATACGAGCGATAACGAGCCTTTGCTGCTGTTAGGCCAAGAGCTGGACGTGCATGAAAGCAAGGTGCGTAACCGTTTCCGTGCCGCTGCGGATTATCCGCTGCTACTGAGGCGTACGCGTCTCTGGGAGGTGGGTATGGCGGTGGATCATCACAACGAGAGAGCCGATTATGACATCCGCCTCGATGGAGAGCTGCTACGGCATACACGGCAGGACTTGCGCTATTCCGCTATCGAGCTCAACACCACCTACCGCATAGGAGATGAGCAGCGTCTGCTGGAAATCCGTGGAGACCTGCGTCAAGGCGTTGATCTTGGTGCCAATCGCAACGAAATTCATGCCGAAGAGCAGCTTGTTGCAAGCGATGAGAGCCTGCACTTCACTCGTTCAGGAGTGCAGGCGCGCTGGGCCGAGCAGCTGACACCCAACTGGCGTCTGAGTACGCGTCTTGCGGGATTCTGGTCGGATGACAGGTTACCGATGGCGGAGCGCGGCAACTATGGGGGCAGCCGCTTCGGTCGTGCTTATCCGGATGGCCAAGCCGAGGGCGACAAAGGCTATGCCGGTGAGGTCGAACTACGTTACTTGCACAGCTTGAAAGGGAAAGCCTGGCTTACCCGCATCGAGCCCTATGTGCTGGTTGACGCGGCGCGTACCGAATTCAACCAGCACGATATCCAGAGTGAACTGATCTCAGCAGTTGGCGGTGTCGAGCTGAGCAACTTGGCAAACTATCGGCTTGGGGTAGAGTACGCCCACCCCATGGGGGATCGTGACCAGGAGAGCGGCCGGCGCAGCGGGCGAATCAACGCCCGCATTACCTGGCAGTTCGGTGGCTGAGTCTGACACGATGCTTCCCGTACGACGGGGGTGGACGACTATCAAGTGCCTAATCAGGCACTATAGAAATCCATGAATTTGACCGGCTGACTCTCCTCGATCACCTCGGCCCAGAGATCGTACTCGTCGGCGTTGGTGACGCGAGCGCGCACCACGTCGCCGGGGCGCAGGGTGCGCTTGGATTCCAGGAATACCATGCCGTCGATCTCGGGGGCATCCGCTTCGCTGCGGCCAATGGGGCCATCCTCGTCGACCTCGTCCACCAGCACCTCGATTTCGCGGCCGATCTTGCGCTCCAGGCGAGCGGCGGAGATCAGCTGCTGGTGGGCCATGAAGCGCTCCCAGCGCTCCTGCTTGACCTCGTCCGGCACCGGTTCCAGACCCAGCTCGTTGGCGGGTGCGCCATCCACCGGGGAGTACTGGAAGCACCCCACGCGGTCGAGCTGCGCTTCGCTCAGCCAGTCGAGCAGGTACTGGAAGTCCTCTTCCGTCTCGCCGGGGAAGCCGACGATGAAGGTGGAGCGAATGGTCAGCTCGGGACAGATCTCACGCCAGCGCTTGATACGAGCCAGGGTCTTGTCCTCGAAGGCGGGGCGTTTCATCGCCTTGAGTACCTTGGGGCTGGCGTGCTGGAAGGGGATGTCCAGGTAGGGCAGGATCTTGCCCGCGGCCATCAGCGGGATCAGCTCGTCCACGTGGGGGTAGGGGTACACGTAGTGCAGCCGCACGCGAATGCCCAGCTCGGAGAGCGCCTCACACAGCTCGGTGAGGCGTGTCTTGACCTCGCGGCCGCGCCACTCGCTCGGTGCATAGCGCAGGTCCAGGCCGTAGGCGCTGGTGTCCTGGGAGATCACCAGCAGCTCCTTCACGCCGGCCTTGGCCAGACCCTCGGCCTCGCGCAGCACATCGCCCACCGGGCGGCTCACCAGCTTGCCGCGCATGGAAGGGATGATGCAGAAGCTACAGCTGTGGTTGCAGCCCTCGGAAATCTTCAGGTAAGCATAGTGGCGCGGGGTGAGCTTCACGCCCTGGGCCGGCACCAGGTCGATGTGCGGGTCGTGCTGATGGCGGTGCGGGGCAGCCTCGTGCACGGCACCTACTACACGCTCGTACTGCTGCGGGCCGGTCACGGCCAACACGCTGGGATGAACGTCGCGAATCGCCGCCTCGTCCACGCCCATGCAGCCGGTGACGATCACCTTGCCGTTCTCGGCAATCGCCTCGCCGATGGCATCCAGCGACTCGGCCTTGGCGCTGTCGATGAAGCCGCAGGTATTGACCACCACCACGTCGGCGTCGTCATAGCTGGGTACGATCTCGTAGCCGTCGGTACGCAGCTGGGTCAGGATGCGCTCGGAATCTACCAGCGCCTTGGGGCAGCCCAGTGAGACGAAACCGACCTTGGGTGTGGACATTACTAAACCTCTTGGATAAAGCTGGACTATCGCAACTAGCATGACATCTTTGCCAGGACATCTTCGCGATAGCCGCTGTAGGGCAGGGGGGAGTACCCTGCAATGTGAAGGTGAAGCATTTTAGCGTCGAAGTGCAGCATAGGGAACCGCATGGCCACCATCGAACACAGTGCAATTCTCCCGGCGCCACCGGAGCGGGTCTTCGCCCTGCTCGAGCGGGTCGAGGATTTCGTCGACTATTCCGATCTGATCAAACGCATCGAGCCCCTCGGCGGCCAGCGTTACCGCTGGCACGTGCACGCAGTGGGCATGGATTGGACCTTCGACGTGGCTATCACCGAGAACCGCCCCCCCGAGGTACTGGCATGGCAATCGGTGGAAGGGGTGCACAACGAGGGCTGCTATCGTCTCAACCCGGTGGAAGCGGGCACCGAGGTATCCTTCACGCTCACCTACACACTGCGCAATCGCCTGGTCGAGAAGGCCGTGACCAAGGCCGCCAAACCGCTCGTCAGCAAGGTCAGCCGGCAGATCCTCGAGCGGGTGGAAGAGCGGCTGTAGGCTCGCGCAGGCCTTTTGCATAAATGTTAGGTGGCTATCTTTTTCTTTTTCCGGAGTAGGACTACACTCGTCTTGACGAGGCCCCGTCGGCCTCAGCGAGGAAACCAGCGTGAGCGTTATCAAGGGGTTTATGTGGTGCCTGGCGGTGCTGTTCGCCCAACTCGGGCTGCTGCGCTATATCGACCTGCGGGTTGCCACCATGCAGCGGCTGCAGGAGCCACCTTTGGAGCCGGTCGAGGGTTCGGTAGCACCTGAGCTGGCGACACACGAGAAGCAGGGCGAGCTCGACGCTTAAAACCGCCGTATAACTGCCAGGACGGCCGGCTGGAAGTGACCTATTGAAGTGAGCATGGCACCATTGGCGCAAACCGAATGGAAGCTAGCCGATGCCGAACGACTCGTCACTCCGCCGCCGCTGGCGCTTGGTTGCCGTGGGGGCCAGTGCCACCATGGCTGCCTATGTCTGGTTTTGGCACTCACCGGATCTCACCGCCGTACGGCACTGGGTCGAGCAGACCTCTCACCATCCTCTGGTAGTCATCGGTGTCATGCTGACCATGGCCGTCACACTGGCCGTAGGCCTGCCCGGCAGTATAGGCCTGTGGCTCATTGCACCTTTCTACCCGCCCCACATTGCCACGCCGATGCTCATCCTCGGCAGTGTCAGTGGCGCACTGGGCGCGTACTACCTGGCGGCTCGGGTCGGCAAACGCTGGAACCCGGAAGGCCTGACCCGCAAGATCATGGAAATGCTCACCAAGCGCGGCGACCTGCTTACCCAGTGTGCGCTGCGAGTGCTGCCCGGTTTCCCTCACTCGGTTATCAACTACGCCGCAGGGCTCTGCCGTTTGCCACTTTCCACCTTCGTCATGGCCGCGGCCCTGGGGCTGGGCATCAAGTGGGCGGTGTACGCCAGCGCCATTCACAGCGGCCTGCAGGCCGTCTCCCGGGGAGACGACTTCATCAGCCTCGATCTCGTTCTGCCGCTCATCGCTCTGGCTCTGCTACTGCTCATCGGTGCCTGGATGAGGAGGCGGGTCGAAGAGAACAAGGAGATCTAGCAGCCTGACGGAATTGACAGGCTGCTAGGGCACGATAAGTAGCGGCAGCGGCACCCTCGCAATCACCTCCGGGTCCTCGTTCAGCAGGCTCTCCAGTTCGCTGCGGTGAAGCAGCAGACCGCCGGCATCGGCACGTGCCAGCGCTCGCTCCAGCTCGTGGGCGTGGCTAACGGGCAGCGGGGTGCCACCCTCGAACAGTGCCGCCAGCCACTCCGCCATGGCCGGCGGCGCTTCGCTTTCTCCGGCTACAGGTTTCAGCCAGCGCAGCGGCCCGCGCTTGAAGGGGTGGCGTTCATCCCACAGCAGCACCGTGCATGGCGCTTCCAGAATCAAGCGGCGACTGGTGGAACCCAGCCGGGTACCCCAGCGCTCCGTCGTGCCGGCCTTGCCCAGCACCAGCACGTCCTCCGGTGCGGCCATGGTCAGCGCGGCCGAGGCCACCTGCCCACGGGTGATCTCAAGACGATGACGCAGGCTTCTTCCGGCTACGGCACCGGCAAGTGCTTGATGCACCCGCTGCAGCTGGCGAGCAATGCTGGTTTCCAGCGAGTCGTGGGTGAGCGGGCGCGACAAGCCCGACTGGGCGCCGATCTCGCAGGAAAAGGGGAAGGCCGCACAGCTCAGCAGATCCATGTCCTCCACATAGAGCGCGACCAGTTCGGCGTGTCGCAGGCTGGCCAGGTCCACCGCGGCGGTAAGCGCCGCCAGGCTGTGGCGGGAAGCATCGAGCAGGGCGAGAACCCTGGCCGCTTCCAGGGCCGTGCCGTTTTCGCTTACCTGCCTGCCATGGGGAAGCGCATCCTCAGTGGCCATCGTCGGGCTCCTCACTCTCTGGATCGCCTTCCTTGTCTCCGTTCTCATCCTCGATCTTGCTACCATTCTTGCTCTTGTCAGTGGCATTTTCGTGAGCGGAATTCTCGTCACTGGCAGCGCGTTTCTTCACCACTCGATGGAAGGCCTCGAGCCGTTCGACCACCTTGCCATTCAGGCTCTCGGCAGGATAGTGCTCTTCTTCGTCACGTTCGCCAGGGGGCATGCCGGTGAGCAGTTCCAGCGCCTCGTCCAGCGTTTCGATGGCGTAGATATGGAAGTCACCGGAAGCGACGGCATCGCGCACCGCTTGCTTGAGCATCAATTGCTCCACGTTGGTGGCGGGCAGCAACACGCCGTGGCCTTTCACGCCGCCGCGTGACTGGCAGATATCGAAGAAGCCCTCGATCTTCTCGTTGACCCCACCCACGGCCTGTACCCGCCCGTGCTGGTCGATGGAGCCGGTGACGGCAAAGCGCTGCTCGATCCCCACCCGGGCGATGGCCGAGATCAGCACGCACGCCTCGGCCACCGAGGCGCTGTCGCCCTCGATGCCGCCGTAAGATTGCTCGAAGGCCAGGCTGGCCGATAGCGACAGCGGCGCATCCGGCGCATAGCGGCTGGCCAGGCAGCGCGACAGAATCATCACCGCCTTGGAGTGAATGCGTCCGCCCAGGCGTGCCTCGCGCTCGATATCCACCACGTGGCCAGGGCCGGGGCGCGCCGTGGCCGTGATCCGCGTAGGCTGGCCGAAGGCGTAGTCGCCCAGGCTCATCACCGAAAGCCCGTTTACCTGGCCGATCACCGAGCCCTCGAGCTGGATCGCCACGGTACCGCGAGCAATCGCCTCGTGGCTGCGCTCGTGAATGCGGCTGGCCCGCCACAGCTGCTGCTCCACCGCCTTGTCGACATGGGCGCGGGAGATCACCTGGGCGCCGTCACGCTCTGCCCAGTGGTCGGCTTCCTCCAGCAGATCGCTCAGGGCACGATGACGTGCGGTCAGCTTGGTCTGGTCGTCGGCCAGGCGGCTGGCACGTTCGATCACCGCCGCCACACCGCTGCGATCCAGAGGGCGAAGGGCAGACTCCCGCGCCAGGGTGGCCACCATGCGGGCATAGAGCGGCTGGTTGCCATGGTTACGATCCAGCTCGTCTTCCAGGTCCGCCTGCACCTTGAACAGCTCCAGGAAGTCGGGGTCGTTCTCGCACAGCAGGTAATAGAACAGGCGCTCGCCGAGCAGCACCACCTTGAGGTCGAGCGGTACCGGTTCGGGCTCGAGCGTCGTGGTGCTGATCAGACCGTAGGCCTGCTCCAGCGACTCGGTGCGGATCTCCCCGGCGCGCAGCACGCGCTTCAGGGTTTCCCAGGCGCCGGCGTGCATCAGCAGCGCGCGTACGTCGACCACCAGATAGCCGCCGTTGGCCCGATGCAGGCCACCGGCACGAATCAGCGAATAATCCGTGACCAGTGTGCCGTTGTGTACGTGATGCTCGATGCGTCCCACCAGGTGCTGATGCGTAGGCAGGTCGAGATACACCACGGGAGCGCCATCGCAGTTGGTGTTGTCGACGATCAGGTTGATGTGGAAGCGGCTGAAGATCGCCTCCGGCGGAATGTCCGGCTCTTCGGCAACGAACGCATCCACGTGCAGCACCATCGCATCGCGCAGCGCCGTAAGGTGGTTCAGGATACCGTCGTGGTCGGCATAGCGCTCATCCAGTTCGGCCAGTGGGGCGTCGATGGCGGTTTGCAGCATCTCCTGATTGAGCGCCGTGATCTGTTCGCGCAGCTGCTTGGCCAGGCGCGGCATCTGGCGAATGGCCTGGGAAAGCTTCTTCTGCAGCACCTGAACCGTGCCTTCGATGCGCTCTCGCTCGTCGCGTGGAAGCTGCTCGAACTCTTCCGGCGACATCATCTTGTCGTTGGTGGCGGCCGGCGCGAAGGTGAAGCCGTTGGGCGTCGAGAGCAGCAGGATGTCGTGCTCGCGGGCCTCGCGGCGTACGCCCTCCACCGCATCCCGCTGGCGCTCGCCCATGGCCTGTTTCAGCTCGTGCAGGCGGTTCTGGTACTCGTCGCCCTCGAACACCGCAGGAATGGCGGTGCGCAGCTCCTCGACCAGTTGCTCGATGTCGGCGCGTAGTACGCGGCCCATGCCGGTAGGCAACAGCAGATGCAGCGGCTGGGAAGGCTCCTCGAAATTGTAGCGGTAGGCGATGTCCGGAGGCGTAGGCTCATCGTGAGAGCGTTCGGCAAGAAAACGCCCCACCAACTGATGCTTGCCGTGGCCTGGGTGGCCCAGCACATAGAGGTTGAACCCTTCGCTGCGCATGGAGGTGCCGAAGTCCAGCGCATCGCGGGCGCGGGCATGGCCGCTCAGCATGTCCAGCGACTCCAGCTCGCTGGTCACCTCGAAATCGAAGGCATCCTCGGGGCAGGCGCGGTATACCTGGGTGACGTTCAGGGGCTTGAGCACAGGATTTCTCCTTTCCTAATACACTTCAGTATGGAGAAGCTGAACGAAAAGTGCATGATGCGGGTCAAGTACTGGCTGAGCGAAGCGGGGCGAGCGAAGAAGGGCCAACGAAAGGAGCTTGCACTCAGGCGCCAGTCAGCCGAGGCTGTAACGAAACACGAGGAGCCGCCATGACGTTCACCTTCTGGTTCGAATTTGCCAGCACCTACTCCTATCCGGCTGCGATGAAGCTCGAGCATCTGGCGGCCGAGCGCGACATCGAGGTGCACTGGCAGCCGTTCCTGCTGGGGCCGATCTTCCAGGCCCAGGGCTGGAACGACACTCCCTTCAAGCTGTTCCCGGCTAAGGGACGTTACATGTGGCGTGACATCGAACGCCTGTGCGAGCGCGATGGCATCCGCTTCCACCAACCCTCGCAGTTTCCGCGCAGCGGCCTGCTACCGGCACGCATCGTCAACTGGCACGCCCAGGAGCCCTGGGTGCCGGCCTTCGTGCGCAGCGTGTACCGCGCCAACTTCGAGCACGACCAGGACATTTCCGATCCCGCGGTCATCGCCAACTGCCTGGTCGAGGTCAATCTCGACGCCGAGGTGCTGCTGAAGCAGAGCCAGCGACCCGAGGTCAAGGAATCGCTACGCAAGGCCACCGAGCGGGCTCAGGAGCTGGGCATATTCGGCGCACCGTTCTTCATGGCCGGCGACGAGCCCTTCTGGGGCTACGACCGCATGGAACAGGCGCTCGACTGGTACGAAGCGCGTATGGATGACGAAGAGTGAACCCATTGTCCAATCGATCCACACTGCCGTAGCGCGGCAGTGTGGATCCCCTTAGGGATTAAGCCATGAACGCCAGTAAGATCTTGCAGCAACTCATGCAGCAAGCCGGTGGCCAGAGCGGTAACAAAAGCAGTGGTGGTGTAGATGTCAAAGGTATGCTCGAAGGTCTGTCTCGTCAGTTGGGAGGCAGTTCATCGGGCCAGGGTTCCGCCGCTGACAGCGGCCTGAATCTGGATATGAAGAGCCTGCTGGGTGGCGGAGCTCTGGGGCTGCTGGTCGGCTCCAAACGTGGGCGCAAGCTCGGCGGCAAGGCAATGAAATACGGCGCCGTTGCCGCGGTGGGGATGCTGGCTTGGAAAGCCTGGCAGAACTCGCAAGGGGCCAAGGGAGCGGCTGGCCAGTCGGCTGGCAGCAGTGCCGAGGGCAAGCCAGTCGAAGCGCTTGAAGGCGAGTACCAGGAGCGTCGCAGCCTCGAGCTGCTTCAGGCCATGATCATGGCCGCGCGCGCCGACGGCCATATCGATGCCCAGGAGCGCGAACTCCTTGCCCAGCAGATCGATGCGCTAGGTGCCGACGACGAGCTCCATCGCTGGGTCGAGCGCCAGCTCACTGCCCCGCTGGATGCCGAGGCGCTGGCGCGCCAGGCCGACTCGCCCCAAGCCGCGCGCGAGATGTATCTCATCAGCGTAGCGGTGGTCGACGAACAGAACCCCATGGAACGCGCCTGGCTCGATCAACTGGCCACTGCGCTGAAGCTCCAGCCTGAGTTGACCGCTGAGCTGGAGCGTCAGGCCAAGCAGGCGGGATAGGGTAACTGGGACGTCTTCGTACTTCGCCAGCTCAAGAGGGAGACGAAGGCGTTTCGCCCATGGTGGGGATTTTCTGAACGAGCAATTTATCGATTCTTCGTCCATCCATGTCGATGACCTCGATCCGCCAGTCGTCGACAGAGACGTGCTCGCCCACCTTCGGCATTACCGCACCCCGTTGCAGAACGAGGCCAGCTACAGTCTCATAGTCGTGATCGTCTTCTAGCGTTATGCCGATGTGGTCGGCAAACTCATCGACAGGCATCCAGCCGGCAACCAGCAGGGAGCCGTCTGCTCGCTCGACCAGCTTGGGTTCATCCAGCTCTATCTCATCGAAGCCACCCGTAATGGCATCGAGAATGTCCATAGGCGTGATAACGCCCTCGAAATGGCCGTACTCATCGTAGACGAGCAGCATTTGTGCAGGTGCTGTCTTGAGTTGCTCAATTACTTGGATTGCTGGGAGTGCATCA
>NZ_BAEU01000132.1:0-14701 GCF_000246875.1 Halomonas sp. KM-1 | reverse complement strand
TGGTACCAGCGACCAGGCGCAGATCATCGTCAGTGCAACCGGTGTCGACAGCACGGTGTACGAGGCGGGGCTGATCTCGGTGGAAGACACCAGTGAGACCGCCAGCGGCAGCTTCCAGGTATCGGCTACCGACGGTATCGCTCACGTCACCGTAGGTGGGCAAACCTTTAGTTTGGCGCAACTGCAGGGCTTCAGCTCGGGCTCTCCCTCGGCGGCCATCGTGACCGACATGGGGACGCTCTACCTGACCGGTTACAGCGGCACGGCCAATGCAGGCACCATCACTTACCAGTACACCCTGAAAGAGGTGCAAGCCCATGGCAGCCAGGGCAGCGCTACCGATGGCGTACTGACCGATACGATCGTCGTTGCGGTCAAGGGCGTTGGCGACAGCGCAACGACCGGCCACCTCACCATCGCCATCGTCGACGACGTACCGCAGGCGGTAAACGACAATGGTGGCACCGTTACCGAAGATGCCGCCCAGAACGTGCTTGGTGGCAACGTGCTGAGCAACGACAACTTCGGCGCTGACGGCCCCGCTGGGGGTGCTGCTACAGTCAGCTGGAACGTCAGTTCCGCCCAACTGGCCGACATTGGCCAGTACGGCACGCTAGTGCTGAATACCGACGGTAGCTGGAGCTTCACCCTCGACAATAGCTTGGCCAAGGTACAGGCGCTGAAGGCGAGCGACCTGCTCACCTTCAACCTGGGCTACACCATTACCGATGCCGACGGTGACAGGGCCAGCGCCACGCTCGGCTTCTCGATTCAGGGCACCGATGACAGCGCCAGTGTGATCGTCAGTACCGGCGGTGCCGACAGCACCGTTTACGAAGCGGGGCTGACCTCAGCAGCGGACACCCGGGAAACGGCTGGCGGTAGCTTCCAGATCTCGGCTAGCGATGGCATAGCCACGCTGAACGTGATGGGGCAGGTCTTCACCCTGGCGCAGTTGCAGGGCTTCAACGAGAGCTCGCCTTCCGTGGGTATCGTCACCAGCATGGGCACGCTCTACCTGACCGGCTTCAGCGGCACGGCCACGGCGGGCACCGTCAGCTACCAGTACACGCTGAGCGCAGCGCAGAGCCACGGTGCGCCGGGCACTGCGACCAACGACGTACTGACCGACAACATTGCCTTGAGCGTGAATGGGGTAGGAGGAAGCACGGCGGGCGGCACCTTGTCGGTAGCCATCATCGACGATGCGCCCGTCACCAATGTTACCAACGCCGTCAGTGTCAATGCCATCGGTGCCAGCTTCACGGGCTCCTTGGCTGACATTGGGGCCGACTACCCGGGCAAGGTGGCGTTCAGCGGTACGCCGCCAGCGGGCCTGACGTCGGGTGGCAAGGCGGTCACGTACCAGGTGTCGGGAGATGGCTCCGTGCTGACGGCCAGCGCAGGAGGCCAGGTGGTCTTTACCCTCACCGGGCATCCGAACGGCACCTACACCTTCCAGCAGTACCAGCCGCTGGATCTGTCGATTCTCAACTCGACCCTGCAAGGCTCGGTAGGGGCGAGCGGACCGCAGCCGGCCTACTACATTTATGAGGATGGCACCTTCGGTTCGAGTGCGACCGCCAAGGCCTGGTCGGTGAAGATCACCGGCAGTGGCAACATCAACCCGAGTACCCAGGGAATGGGGGTTGGTAACAACATCTTCGATACCGGCGAGAAGATGCGTATCGATTTCGACAATGAAGGCGCCAGCGGCAAAGCAAACCTGGCCTATGTCGCCAAGATCGGGATCAACGACATCAGCGGCAACGAAACCGTGAACTATACGGCCATGCTGAGTGATGGCACTACGTTGAGCGGTATTGCCAGAGCCACGAATCTGGTGGATGGGAACCTGTTCATCACGGCTAAGCTGGGCACCTATATCGATTATATCGACCTGATGCCTGGCAGCAGTACGACGGTGCGCATCACCTCGATCTCCACCTTCAGCATGGATGATAGCGCACCCAAGAACCTGGGCTTCGGCTTCATCGTGACCGATGCAGATGGCGACAGCGCTTCCGGCTCCCTCGGTATAGTGGTCCAGAATGGCCAGGTAGTGAACGGCGATGCCGGCAACAACGTGCTGTTCGGTGGCGCCGGGGCACAGGTGCTGAGCGGCGGCGATGGTAACGACATCCTCATCGGAGGTGCCGGTAACGACACCCTGATTGGCGGCCAAGGAGACGACGTATTCCAGTGGAACTTCGGCGATCAGGGAGGCGTGGGAAGTGCCGCCCGTGATGTGGTGAAGGACTTCAGTCTTGGAAGCAACACGCTTGACTTGGCCGACTTGCTGCAAGGGGAAGCGGCAGGAACCATCGACAGCTTCATCTTCCCCGCGCAAGAGGGCTCCAGTACCGTGCTTTACGTCAACCACGAGGGTAGCATCGGCGTAAACGGCAGCAATGCGACCCAAGTGATCGTGCTGGAGAACTTCAACATGAACGACCAAGGGTCGGCGGAGTTCCTGAAGGGGCTGCTCGATAGTGGTCAGCTGCACATCGATCAGTAACGTGGAATCGATGAATCGCTAGCCCTGCGCCCTGCCTGGAGACACCGGGCAGGGCGTTTGTTAATCTAGGTAAAGTCATCAAGAGACATACTCATGTACATCAAGCGTAATGAGTCAGGGCAGGTGGTGCAGGTCAGCCATGAGGCAACGGCAGAGTGCCGCGAGTTCTTGCCGTCTGGCTCTTCTGAGCTGCAGGAATTCGTCTCCAAAGGGGGAGATGACGTCGACAACCTGGCACTGTCGAAGTCCGACCTGGCGTTCGTGCGGGTGCTCGAGGACGTGATCAACGTACTGATGGACAAGGGCGTGATCAGCTTTACCGATCTGCCCGAGCCGGCTCAGCAGAAGCTGCTGGAGCGTCAGTCTTTGCGTAAGCGCAGGAACAGCATCGGCCTGATGTCGGATACCGACAACGACATCATCTGAGCCCAGATTCTCTGAGCCCAGACGCATTGAAGCATGAGGCCGGCGATTTGCCGGCCTCATGTCGTATCGGGTGTAGCTGGTGGATCAGGTGTCGCCTGCGTGATGCCGGATACCCGGTCCCGTCACACCATCGAGCCCCAGCTCGAACAGCACCTTTGCCGCATCCTGGCTCTCCACGCCCTCGGCGAAGGTGAGAATGCCCAGTGAGTGGGCCAGCGTTGCCATGCCTCTCAGCAGGCTCTGCTGATCGCTGCGGCTTTCCACCTCCTGGCTCAAAGCGGCTTCGATCTTCATGAAGCTCAGGCCCAAATCCTGCAGCCCCTCGATCTTGCCGAACTGGGTGCCGACATGCTCCAGGCCGACCTTGCAGCCCAGCCCCAGCAGGGCGTGGCAGAGTGTACGCAGCGCCTGGGGCTGCTGCAGCGCGACGGATTGAGGCAGCTCGAACCACAGCTTGTCGGCAATACTCTGGTGCGCCTGAATGCGGGAAAGCAGCTCACCGACGAAGTGACCATCGCCCAGCGACTCCGCCGAGAGATTGACGGCCACTGCCTTGCCGCTGGATTCGACATCGGTCAACGCCGCCGAAACGACGGCCAAATCAAGGGTAGGGGCCATGGCCAGGCGCGACACCCAGGGCAGGAAGATACCTGCCGGTCGCCATTCGCCCTTCAAACGCAGACGCGACGGTACCTCGAAGTGAATCAGCTTGCCTTCGGCATCCAGCACCGGATAGTGAGCCAGGAATACGCCTTGCTGCAGCGCTTCCGCGAGCGCCTGACGCCATTCGTCATGACGCGTATAGAGCACGGTGCCGGCGGGTTGATCGACGATCTCTTGGCCATTCAGACCGCGCGTTTCCGCCGCAGCCAGGGCGCCGTCGAGACTGGCGAGCAGCTCGGCCTGACTCTCGCCCTGGCTATACTGACGCAGCGCGGAAGCCAGCGAGGTGTCGACGTTCTGCTTGGTGCTGAGACTCTCCAAGTGCTGCTGAAGCGTCTTGCCCAGGTCTTGCAGCTCATGATGACGCGGCAGGATCATGCCGAAATCGCTGCCGTTGAGTCGTCCCACCGTGCCGTGGCCGTGGCTACGGGCCAACTGCTCGAGACGACGCGCCAGTTGAGCGAGCAGGGCGTCCGTGGCGACATGGCCGAGCTGCTGATTGAGTTCGGCCAGACGTGCCACGCGCACCATGACCAGTGCGCCGCTGGCATCGTCCTTTTCGCTCTTCAGGTGAGCCTGCAACTGGTTGAGGAAAGGCGCCCGGGTGAGTGTGTCGGTAACTGGGTCGTGCTGCATGCGCCGCCGTAGCTGATCGAGCTTGTCGCTCTCTTCGCCGAGCATCTGGCGTACCGCCTGGGAGAGCTGGTTCATGGCCTGGACCACCTCGCGCAGCTCACGCGTCCGGGGCTCGTTGGCTACCATGAAGCGCCGCTGGCCGATGGCCTGGGCCTGGCTCACCACGTCGCGCAGCGGGCGTCGAATGGTGCGTACGATCCAGGCCGCCAGCAGCAGGCTGATGGCGCCGGCGATGGCGAACCAGCCAGCCAGCTCCAGGGTGCTGCGCCACAGCGAACGGTAGGCGAAGCTGTGCTGGCTGGCCAGCTCCAGGGTGCCGTACTGCTGCCAGCCATCCTGAACCACAGCCCGACCGGGCGGCACCTCGAAGCGAACCAGATTCACGAACCAGCCCGGCACATCGTCGATATGCTCACCAGCGGTGCGCTCGTCGATGATCTCGCCCTGGGGATCGTACAGCGCGATGCGCTGGTAGTGGCCGGTATCGAACTGAGCCGCCAGCAGCAGCTCAAGAATCACCGGGTCCTTTTCGATCTGGCTCATCGAAAGCGCCAGTGCATTGGCGTTGTCGTTGTTCTTGATCTGGACTTCCTGCTCGATGTAATGGCGGCTGCTCGTCACGCCGATGAGCAGGCTGCCCACGAAGGCCAGCAGCAGCAACACCGCGATGGTCAACCAGAGTTGCTTGATCAGTGACATGTCTTCGTTCCCCCGGGGAATGGATGCCCTCGTTCATCCTGCTGCGGGGCATGTGTCGCTCTTGTAGGCGGTTCGTTTTTCTTCGTCATCCCATGAATCCCTGCTGCTCCATACGCTCGATCACACTGCGCCAGCGTGACAGACGTGCCACCGGATCGGCCCGCGACTGGGTAGAGCCGCCAGCCCACAAGCCATCGCTGTTGAAGCTGAACACCGGGTCGAGGTCGGTTCGCTGCGTGGCGGGGGTGATGGAGGGCACCAGGTTGTCGAGAATCAGCGGCACGGCGGCAGGTGTCTCGTAGTAGCCCAGCACCATATGTGCCTGGACGATCTGGCTACGGCCGATGCGGGCACGAACGTAGATCATGCGCAGCCGCGAACCGGATACGCCAAGCTCCTTGAGCGTGACGTACTTGGCAATCGAGTAATCCTCGCAGTCGCCCTGACCCTTGCCCATGGTCTCTAGCGGCGTTGCCCAGTGATCCTCGGCACCCCAGTTGTAAATGTCCTCGACCCAGCGAACGCGTCGGTTGAAGAAATCGTTCACTTCGCGCAATTGGGTATCGAGATCGGCGCTGCGCAGCCTGTCCAGCAGTGCAAACCAATCCTCGAGAATGGCAAGCCCGGCGCTGCCATACAGACGTTGCATGCTGTTACGCAAGCGGGCACGGTCGATGCGTGCCTCGAGTGACGTAGGGGAGAGACCCAACCCTGCGGCAAGCAGCAGCCCCGCCAGGCCACCGATGAAGCGGCGGCGGCTGGGGCTGAGAATCGAGCTTGAGCCATGTGGGGCAGGGCGATGCGTCATCGAGCGCGCCGGAAGCGTGTTAAGGAATGTAATTCATGAAAGCCAGTATAGAGGAGGGATAACGGCAACACGATAGGTATGAGAATTTTAAGAAGTCGGGCGCTTGTAAGATATTGCCGACAATTTACGTCAGCCATCGTCGCTTCATGCACCTCCTGCCTTGTGCCTTCGTTTCGCTTGCGTAACCTTGCGTTTCTCGTCCTGCTTTTTCATCAGGTTGCTGAAAGGAACGCGCGTATGGCTGCAACTGGATTGCAATTCACCCTCGATCTCGCCGGGGTCGACAGCGCCGAGCTGGCGGTGATCGACTTCACCCTGGAAGAGGCACACTCGCAGCCCTTCCACCTCGAGGTGCGTTTCGCCAGCCGCGACGGCAGCCTCTCCGCCACCGAGCTGCTCGACCGCCCGGTGAGCCTGACCATCTGGCAGGACGGCGAGGTGCTGCGCCGGGTCCACGCCGTCGTCAGTGAGTTCGGTCGCGGCGACCGCGGCCATCGCCGCACGCTCTACTCCCTGGTCGCCCGCCCGGCGCTGTGGCGTCTCGACCTGCGCCACAACTCGCGCATCTTCCAGCAGGTCTCGCCGCTTACCGTACTCAACACCCTGTGCGACGAGCGTGGCCTCACCGACGTCGCCTTCGCCGTCACCCGCGACCTGGCGGAAAGAGAGTTCCTCGTGCAGTACCGGGAAACCGATCTCGCCTTCGTCGAGCGCCTGGCTGCCGAAGAGGGCCTGTTCTACTTCCATGAGTTCGAAGACACCCCGAACGGCGCCCACCGCCTGGTATTCGCTGACGCCCCCCAGACCCTGGCTCACCTGGGCGAGCGCACCTACCACGGCCGCGCCGGCGGCACCCCGCCGAGCCGCCACGTGCGCAAGCTCGAACAGCTCGCCCGGGTCGCCCCGGCCTCGGTCACGCTCAAGGACTACTCGTTCAAGAACCCCGCCTATGCGCAGCTCCACGAGCACGCCGCGGGTGACCTGGAAGAGCACGCCCAGCGAGACGACTACGAACACTACGACTACCCGGGGCGCTACAAGGCCGATGCCTCCGGCGACGCCTACACCCGCATCCGCCTCGAACACCTCAGAAGCGGCGCCCTGACCTGCGCCGCCGAGAGCGACCTGCCCGAGCTCGCCCCGGGGGTCAAGTTCACCCTCACCGACCACGACCTCAGTGAGCTCAACCGCGACTGGCAGGTGGTCAAGGTCAAGCACACCGGCAGCCAGCCCCAGGCCCTGGAAGAGGATGGTGTCACGCAGAGTGATGCGGCGGGTTTAGGCCTGCGGGGTCGGGCAGGTTCGGAGGGCATGACCAAGTTCGACAACGAACTGATCCTCACCCCCGCCGACCGCGCCTGGCGGCCCACGCCCAACGCCAAGCCCCGCGTCGACGGCCCGCAGATCGCCTTCGTCGTCGGCCCCGAGGGCGAAGAGATCTACTGCGACGAGCACGGCCGGGTCAAGGTCCAGTTCCCCTGGGATCGCTATGCCGAACCCAATACCGCCGGGGCTGAAGGCGAAGCCGCTGGAAGAGCGCCGAGCGCCTGGGTGCGCGTCTCCCAAGGCTGGGCCGGCGGTGGCTACGGCAGCATGGCCATTCCGCGGATTGGACATGAGGTGGTGGTGTCGTTCCTTGAGGGCGACCCGGATCAGCCGCTGATCACCGGACGCACCTACCACGCCGTCAACACGCCGCCCTACGAACTGCCCGAGCACAAGACACGTACCGTCATCCGCACCCAGAGTCACAAAGGCGAAGGCTTCAACGAACTTCGCTTCGAGGACCAGGCCGGCGAAGAGCAGATCTGGCTGCACGCCCAGAAAGACCTGGAGCTGCTGACCAACAACGACCGCACCGAAGAGATCGGCAACGACAGCTTCCTCACCGTGCATCATGACCGCATCGGCGAGATCCACGCCGACGAGCACCATACCGTGCGCGGCGAACGTCATGAGCAAACCGTCGCCAATCAGCACCTCACGGTACAGGGCACCCTGCACATCAAGGCCGGCCAGGCCTGGCTCAGCGAATGCGGCCGTGAACTGCACGTCAAGGCCGGCCACAAGGTGGTGCTCGAAGCCGGTAGCGAAATGACGCTCAACGCTGGTGGCAGCTTCCTCAAACTCGACGGCGGCGGCGTCACCCTGGTTGGCCCCAAGGTCAAGATCAACGCCGGAGGCAGCCCCGGCTCGGGCTCAGGCCAGGCAGTGGAGACGCCGCTGCTGCCGGGCAGGGCAGTGCCGGAGGTGCATGAGGCGATACCGCCCACCGTGCTGCCCAAGCTCAAGGACTATCAGCTCAGCGAAGCCACGCTGCTGCCGCTGTGCGGCAAGCTGAGCGAGACCACCTGCAGCCGGGGAGACTGCCCATGCCTGGCTGGTTGAGTCGAATCGACGAGCGCAGCCAGCGTATCGAGACTTTATCAGGCAGCTTTGAAGCCCAGCGCTCGGTTTATGTGGTGCTGGATCAGCGCCGCGCCCCAGAACGCTGCGCCGCGCTCGTGGGCCAGCCTGGCTGGCACGACTACCTGACCCTGTTTGCCGGCACGCCGCTGTCGCCGCTGCTCGAAGCCAGCCCTTGGCTGGTCGAGCTCACGCCGGGCAGTGAAGCCTGGCAGGCCATCGGCTCGCTATGTGCCGGGCAGCGCCACGGCTGGCTCTTCCAGCCGGCCCAGGCCACCTCCCTGAGCGACATGGCCGATCGTCTGCGGCGCCTGTTCATCCTCGATGACCCGCACGGCGGCCAGTCGCTGGTGAACCTGCAGGATGCCGCCGCCTGGACGGCCCTGCTCGCCGCCAGTAGCGACACCGCCTACGCCCAGCTCATCGGGCCGCTGGGGCAGGTCATCACACCCACGCCGCTGACGCACTGGCAACGGTGGCAGCCAGCCGTAGAGCGCAACGAAGCCGAAGCTCCCGCACTGACCGAGGCGCTGGAACAGGCTCTCAAGGAGAGCCCGCGTGCCTGGTGGCTCAGCCGAGCAACCGAGACGCCGCTTTCGGCGCTGCCACCGGTGTGGATGGAGCGGCTGGGGCATCTTGCCGAGGGGGGCATCACATACGGGCGGGACAGGAAGCGCCTGTTGCCGCTGATTCGTCAGGCGGGCGATGACACCTGGCATAACGCACAACACATTCTGTCCGACTTGAGCCTCACCGAAGCGCAGAGAATCAGCGAACTGGAGCGCCTTTCATGACCACCGATACACGCCCCGGCAGCCTGTACGCCCCGCTGTTGTTGCCTGAGTTCCAGCCTCCCGCCTTCGAAGGCGGTCAGGAATGCCCTGTACCGATGGTCTGCGAGACGGCTCCCTGGGCCGACATTATCTATCTCACCGGCACTGGCACGTTCTGGCTACTCACTGAGGAGGTGGCCAAGGCCCTGCACGAAGCTGCCGACGAGCTTGCCGGATGGGTGAAAGTGGAGGACCCCCATCAGCGCTTGGAACATCTCAATAACGATGCCGGCCTGTTGGAATGCTTTCTGCCGGCGCGGCCGGAAAATTTTTTGAATGAAGCCGAGCGCAATCAAGCCCGAGATAAACTGAAACGGTTAGCTGAGCTGATGCAGGAGCGCGGCGATGAAGAAACTGACCCGGCTCAACGCGTAAGCGAGCACAGCCCGCTCACTGAGAACCCATGGTTCTGGGTTTCTCCCCTGATTGTCGTTGCTCCTCGCCTCTGGAATCGTATCTGGAACGCTGAAGAGGCTCGTCTACTGGAAGAGCTTCACGGGCTATATCGCCAAGGCATGGAACGTGCCAAGGCGGAGGAGTACGTAATCGAAGGCAGCGGCTACTATGGCCCCTGGGAAGCGGAGATTGAGCGGGCGCTGGAAACCTATCGCCAGTGCCGGGCTGCCGTTCTCCAGAACAATGCCTCCGTCGACCAGCCGGGTACCCTGCTACCGGTACGACAGGCCCTGGTGGAGTATCAAGCCTTCCTTGCCGACTGTGAGTCGATGTCGCCCAAGGACTCTTCGCGCTGTGGTGTCATTGGCGACTTCATTCATGGCGAAGCTGAACGGCTTGACACTGAGTTGAGAGCCTACTGCGACAGCATCCTTGCCCTTGCCACCCTTGGTGTGGCCACCCCGGAGTGGGCTTTGGCTGCAGTGCCGATGAGTGCGGTTCCCGGCGGGTTGGAACGTGGCATCGAAGCCTTCGACTATTACAACCAACGGCTCAAGGAGGCCGTCACGATATTCGATGCGGTGGAGGACAAGCTCAACAAGTGGGCTACTGCCACTGCGCGCCGCTCAGCGCTGCCCGTTCACCTCTTCGAGGAGGAGCGCGAAGCTTTCCAGGAGCTAGTGGCTCAGTTGGATGTGCTCTATCAACTGGCCGAAGCCCAGGTGGCGAACATGCGCCCGCAGCGGGTGCTGTTCTGGCAGGCAGATATCACCGATCAGCGCCATGCCCTGGGCTATCGCCGACAGACAATCGACGTATTGGTCCGCAAGGACTTTCCGCTACGTGAGTTCAGCTCGCCCCGCGCCGAGCAGGCATTGAGTCATGTCAGCCTTCGCCATCTACTGCGCGACATACGCGACGAAGACCGTCTAGCGCTGCTGCGCGACCTCGAACAGGATGGCGTGCTGCCCGCCACTCTGTGGGAGGCCAACGAAACCGCACTCTCCAACTGGCTGGCCCGGCGTGGCTGCGAGCGTATCGAGCGACGTGCCGATTGGTTCGAGGAGCGCCTAGGCTTCTTCATTCCCGAGGCTTTCTTCGATTATCTCGATGCCCAGGAATACGAGGTATTGTCTCTCCAGCAAGATGGTGCCAGGAGTGCCTGGGCAGAAACGCTGCAGCGCATCCTGTTCACCGGCCCAGGCCGGGAGCGCTTGCGCTTGTTCGATGCCAGCGCCCAGGCGCAAATGCTACGTCTGGTGGGTATGCCCCATGCCGCGTTGAACGAGGCCATGGGGATCCACCTCGACGAACCGGTGACCCTTGTCGAACGTGAGGCTTCGCTGACATTCTTTGAGTGGGAGCATGAGACCGAGGCCGGCGGGGAGGTGACAGCGGAGGTACAGCACCGCAGAGAAGGGGTGCGTGAGCGTAACCTTGGCGGTCCTCGACGTGGTCCCTGGGAAGCTGCAGAGGGGGATAACGGCACGGGCCATGGTGTCGGCGCAAAGTACCAGTTGGAACTCAAAGGCACCTACAGTCTGGCGCGCGGAGAGATCAGCCTGGGCACGCTGCAACTGCCCAGCGAAAGTGACGCTCTGCCGTTCGAAGCCGTGCTGACGCAGCGCCAGAATGAGATACGCAATCTTGGCCGCTACTCACTGCAAGTGGCGGCTGTGGCCAAGGGGTTTGCCGGCGCCTCCTTGGCACTGACTGCCGAGGCCGGGTTGGGCTTCGATCATGATGGCCTCAAGCTCACCGGACTCGAGTGGGCACAGCGCGAAGCAGAAGGCGCTGCCCTCAAAGCCTTTGCCGGCGCCACAGTGGGTGTCAACACGCGCTGCAGCATGCGCTGGCAACCGCCGGCCGATATCACCCGGCAGTTGCCGCAACTGGCTGATCGCGACTGGCTGGCCCTGAGTAATCAGCAAACCGAGCTAAATGCCTGGCGCACATTGGGTCATGCCGTGCTGGGTCTGGAGGCGGCCGGTGGGATCGGCGGCGAGCTCGGCCTGCGCTTGGGTATCCATCAGGGCAAGTTCGTCGCCTACTTCAGAGCCAAGGTCGTAGCTGGCAAAGGCGCGGGCGGACAAATCGCCATGGAGCTGGGCCTCAAGCAACTGAACCTTTGGTTCATGATGCTCAGCCAGGCACTGCGTGACAACGACTATGGCTTCATCGATTGGGTCGATCGCGACGCCTTCCAGTTCATGAGCCGGCTGGGCTACCTGGCCACCACTACCTTGCTCGATATCAGCCTGCTCGCCGCCCGGGGCCTGGACGGCATCCAGCGCCTCTACGACCTGATGACCCAGAGCGAGCGGGCGGGGGTAATTGCTTATGCAATTGTCGATGCGGCCGGTAACCCTGAACAAGCGCCTCAACTGGCGGCCTGGATCAGGAACCTGTATCCGGAAGCTCTGGGGCCGTTACTCAATACCCTGGCGTTCCCACCAGGCTGGCGCGGCTATACCATTGACGGCGAACCCTTCGATCGCAACCAGGCCATCGACCTGCAGCAGATCGCCATCGCTACCTGTCTGGGCTGGCTGGAGGAGGGATATACTTCCAGCGGCCACTACGACCGTGCCAAGGCCCAGCACCTGTTCGAGCGCGCGGTGGCGCGGATGTCGCTGGACGGTACCTACGACGGCTACCAAAGCTGGGTACAGGCCTATTGCCATAACCGCGAGCGACTAGACCGATTTATGCAGAGAGATGGCGCTAATAGCCGCGACGCACGGCTTGCTAAAAGACGCTATGAAGATTCATCGCAGCGCTTGGGGACAGACATAGATGAGTACCGTCAGGTCGTATCCACACGACGCGGTACCCGAATCCGTTATGAAGAACGCTAAATCGGTGGCAAACGAATGCTGATCAAGACGTATCTGGCAATTATATTTCTGTTTTTATCGACCAGCGTTTGGGGACTAGAACCCGAGGTGCAGGCCGCCAAGAATGAGGGGATGCGCCTTTATAATATCGGCCACTCGACAGCAGCCCTTCCTTATCTGCAACAAGCAGCAGAAGCGGGCGATGTCGATGCCATGTATTACATGGGAGAAGCGGAACGGCGTCAGCATATGTTAGGTCTGACCCGTGCAGCCATGGCCTGGTATCTGCAAGCCGCCGAACAGGGTGATGTGCACGCCATGCTGCAACTGTTTCGAGGCGGTGCTTGCACCGCCGGTGACCGCTGCCCCGAAGGGTATGAGGACTGGCACCATGCTGCCCTGGCCGTGGCTCAGCCCAAGGCCGAGGCCGGCGATCCCAACGCCATGCTGCTGATGTTCGATATCTATCGCATGTTTGACCAGTCGCGCCGGGCCGGCGAATGGCTGGAGCGCGCCGCCGAGGCGGGCCAGCCCGAGGCACAAACGATCCTGGGAGGCCGCATTCTCGACGGACGCGGTTGGTACCTAACCAACGACCGACGTTTGCAAGCAGCCAAGCAGTGGTTTAGACGAGCAGCAGAGCAAGGTTATGTGCCTGCAATGGAAAGACTTTCACGAGTTTTAGGTGATTTAGAAGCATATGATGAGGCATGGAACTGGATTAAGGAAGGATCAAATAATGGAAGCTATGACGCCCGCCTTGGAATTGCTATGTGCTACTTGGAACCTGAAGACGACCCCGTTTATTCATGCGAAGAAGACGTCATAGAAGGATGGGCAGTACTGCATGCCATCGATATTGAAACTCAAGGTGCTGGGCAAATACGTGGTGCGAAACGGCTATTTAGAGACCTGTTGACTGATGACCAAGTTAAACAGGCGGAAGCTCTCGCAGAGGAGAAGTGGGTCGGCCGCGAGCCACCGCTCTCGCATTTCCCGCCGCGCTTTGGCTATTGACCCGTCATGCGGAGGCCCATGTCACACCTGCTGGTCATTGCTTTACTGCGGCTGCCGATAAGTTCCTGGGCCCTGGAACCCGAGGTACGAGCCGCCATGGCTGAAGGGTTTGGTCGATAATCTGGTGCTAAGTCGTAGCGCTGGCGACCGAGGTGCTCTATCGCCTTTTGCAACGCCAGCGGCTTGGGGCGAAGAGGCTAAAGCCTGACCCTGTCGCCCATCGAAATCGAGATCAGGTAGACCATGCAGAGCATCAAGAGCTACTTTGCCGATCTATCCCAGCGGCTTGGCTTGGCCGACGAGCTGATCGTGTTATCGCCCAATCGCCGGGCCGCCAAGCAACCCATGCAGTTAGGCGAGGTGCAGGACCAAACCGAGCACTACTTGGATCTCTCCAGCGGTGCCGAAGAAGGCAAGGGGATCTTTACCGGGGTATGGGGGCTCCTTACAATTTATAGTGCCATATTGATGGCGCCAGCATTGCGCCTGGAAGGCGAGTTGATCAATTACTTAACAGTTATTGGCGGTGCTTTTGGTATTACGTTAACTGTTTTCTTGCTGGAGGTCTTCTGGCCATCCTCTTCCCCTATTCGCTTTAACCGCCGTACCCGGGAGATCTATTTTCAGGACAAGGACAAGCTCTACCATGCACCTTGGGACGAGGCGGTGGCCTGGATGCAGGAGAGCCGCACAGTGACCCAGTACACTGGAGCCATGACTGAAACTCCGTTACAGCTGTTGCTGCAGCGTTATGGACATGCGGAGGAGGTGATTGCCTTGCGCCTCAACCTGCCCATGGGGCGAACCGCGGAAACACAGGGGATGCTGTGGGAGTATCTGCGCTGCTATATGGAGAAGGGGCCTTGGTTCGACGAGCAGGGAAATACCTTGAGCGCTTCCAACCGTAAAGAGGTATTGGACAAATATCGGAAAAAGCACAGGACAGCTAAAGTCAATCTTCAATTGAATCGTGACTTGGTTCAGCAAAATATCATGCCGCGAGGACGGATGTGGGCAACCACAGTTTTTGAGGTTTTCATGCTCCCTCTTTTTTATATCCGCGACCTGACCGCTAAATATGCCCGCCAGCGCGCGGCCAGCAATCACTGGCATCCTCTGGTCAAGGAGCGCTGCCGTCCGGATGGGCCCACGACACGGCTCTACGATCTGGAGATGGCCGAGGGATTGCACGAGGGTGCGGAGATGAGTGCTGTTGAGCAGGCTCCTGCTCCACGGTGAGCGGCTTTGACTGCTACCCCTTGCCCGGCCCTTGCCACACCCTCAGTCTGCCCACCCAGGCCAGTTCCTGCGAGGCCTCGCGCAGTTCGCGGGCGGCGTCTTCCAGGCTTTGGCCGGGCGGCAAGTGGCGTACGTATACCGAGACGTCGATCTGTTCGGCGAGGTAGTGCAGGTCCAGAGCGACGCGCTGTTGCCACACTTGGCAGTCGCGCCAGGCGTCGTC
>NZ_BAEU01000133.1:0-7237 GCF_000246875.1 Halomonas sp. KM-1 | reverse complement strand
ATCAACGGCGGCCCCGAGCAGGCCTTGCAGATCGGCCATGCCTACGCGCTGCCTGAAGGCACCCTGACTTTCTACGAGAACGGTACCTGGACCTTCGTTCCCGGCACCAACCTTGACCATAGCAGCGGCAAGGTGCCGGTATCCTTCGAACTGATCAAGGTCGATGGCGATGGCGACCGTGCGAGTGCCAGCCACACCATCAAGATCAAGGACGGCGCCGGTCCGACCCCGGGCGATGAGAATAGCGAAGGCGGCAGCGTGACCTTGGCCCTGGCCGATGCCGAAACCGTGGGCGGCAGCCACGTCGTCAGTGAAGAACTGGCCTTTACCGCCGGCAGCGACGACATCGTGAGCTTTGCCTTCGGCGATACCGGCAACATTCAGGTCACCGGCCTCGACGGTGAGCTGAGCTGGTCGCTGGACAACGACGGCAACCTGATCGGCAGCCTCGATGGCGAGCCGGTGCTCAAGCTGAGCCTGAGCGGCACCGATCCGATCGCTGCACAGCAGAGCGGTACCATCACCGTCACGGCGGAGCTGCTGGCCGCACTGCCGCACGACGTCAACGTCGACGACCTGACCATCACCGGTGTCACGGTCGTCGCCAGCGACCAGGATGGCGATAGCGCCACTGCGGGCATTACCGTCGAAGTGGCTGACGACCTGCCGAGCGTGGATGGCACCAACCCCACGGGGCATGAGGTCACCATCACCAATCTGGGCAGTGCGCCTGGGGTCGGCTACAACAACAGCTTCGGCTATTACATCAAGGACGAAAACGGCAATCCCACCATCGGCAAAGTTGTCTGGTCCAACGTCAAGCTCGACGTCGGTGATACCTTCGTGCTCGAAGGCTACGCTCCGGGCGAGGTGGGGTACTTCATCATCCCCAATGGTTCGAACCTGAATCCCGGCTTGACCAATGGCACTGACATCTCCTTCGAGCAGGTCAACGGAGTCTGGGTCGCAGTCACTGCAGACGGTAATCAGCTCGTTGGACAGGATTCCAACGCACCCGTGCTCTTCAACGACTCCAGCTTGCATCCCGATGGCAGCTCGCATGTCGAGAACAATGCCGAAGAGGGCGATCTCAACTGGGAGGACATCTACGGTCCTGGCAGCGATAGGGACTACAACGACGTCAACATCAACGTCGAATGGAAGCCCGCCAACCTGACCGTCGACGAGGCACAACTCGACGTGACGGCATCGTTCGACTTCTCCGGATACTTCAGCGCTGAGTATGGCGCCGATGGTTTGCAGACCCGTGAATACACCTTGAGTGTCTCGGCTGCTGGTGCCGACTCAGGTCTGGTCGATACCCAAACCGGTCAGGCCGTTCTCGTCAAGGAAGTGGATGGCGATATCGTCGGCTATGTCGTGACCGACGATGGTGTCGAAGTGCCCGTATTCACCCTCGAAGTGAATGCCGAGACAGGGGTCGTGACTCTCGACCAGCTCAGGGCGATTGCCCACCAGGGCGTTGGCCAGATCGGTGCGAGTGATGCCGCCAACATATTGGCTAACGTGATTTTCCTCACCAAGACCGTGACCGATGGCGATGGCGATGAGGCCCATGCGACGATCGACATTGGCCAGGTGATCTACTTCCTCGACGATGGCCCGACTGCGGAGGACGTAACAGTCAACCTTGGCTCCGGCCAGATCATCGAAGAAGGCAACGTACTGGCCAACGACACGCTGGGCGCCGACGGCGGCCGAGTAACGTCGGTCAACGGCGTTGCCGTACCGGCCGAGGGTACGGTCGATATCACTGGCCAGTACGGTGTCCTGACCATTGCTGCCGATGGCACCTACTCCTACGTACGTAACCCCGGCGCCCCTGGCAGTGTGTCGGATGTGTTCACCTATACCCTGACCGATGGC
Source organism: Halomonas sp. KM-1 (assembly GCF_000246875.1). Lineage (NCBI taxonomy): Bacteria > Pseudomonadati > Pseudomonadota > Gammaproteobacteria > Oceanospirillales > Halomonadaceae > Halomonas > Halomonas sp. KM-1. The sequence goes on along the minus strand of NZ_BAEU01000133.1, from coordinate 5,350 downwards.
GACGGTGACAGCGACACCGCAACGCTGACCATCGCGATCAGCGACTCGCCTGTCTCTATCGACAATCCGGTGCATGGCGATGGCCATCACCTGGTCTTCAACGAAGCCCATCTTCCGGGAGGAAGCAAAGAGGGCGGCGGTCTGTTGGTACAGGGTGGAAGCTTTACCGTAAGCGCTCCGGATGGTGTGCTGAACCTGAGCGTGGGTGGCGAGTACATCGTCAAGGATGGGCTCGAGCAAGCGCTGCCGACCATCGTGACCGAAAGCGGTAATACCCTTGTCATCACGGGCTTCACTGCAAACGGCAACGGCACCTATACCGTCAACTACGAGTACACGCTGAACGCCAACAAGGATCACGACCAGCCGGCCAACGACGAGTCGCTGACCCAATCCTTCGAGATCGTGCTCGAGGATACCGACGGCGATACGGCCTCGAGCAACCTGCTGATCGAGATTCTGGACGACGTGCCCGAGTTCGGCACGCCGGAAGATGCTTCTCTCGGTATGGGCGTTGACAGCTCCGCTATCGGTAGTCTGGATCTCACCATCGGTGCGGATGCGGATGGCGCACATATCTCGCAGGCCAGCCTGATGACGGATGGGCAAGGCCACATCCAGGTTCGCTACGAAGACGACGGTGTTGCCAAAGAAACATACCTCACCTCTGGCGGCACGAAGCTGGTCTACGTGTTCGATAGCGAGAGCCAGCAGCTGATCGCCTATAAGGTTGGCGACGGCCCCAGCAATCCCGTGCTCACCATCGACATGAGCGTCAGTGGCAACCAGTACGAGGTCGTCGTTCACCAGCCTCTTGACCCTGTCGCGGTCAGCTTCACCACGGATGTCATCGGCAACCAGGGTGGTGGCATCGATGGCGAGCTGGTCATCAGCAACCCGAACCTGTCGGCTCAGTTCACCGGCGTAGGCGGTGCAGTCAACTGGTCTACCAATGGCATCGGTGTCGGTAACAACCTGATTGGAGCAGGCCAGACATTGATCGCTCAGTTCAACCAAACACTGACTGAGCTCTCCTTCGAGATGGGCAATAGCGGAGCGCTGAGCTGGGAAATCTTCAGCAATGGCGTATCGGTAGGCACCGGCAACGGCACGACGGCTTCCGCCTCGGGTGGCTTCGATGAAATCCGCTTCTATGGCAGCTCCGGTGGCAACCAGTACAACGTCAAGAACTTCCAGGGGGTGTTCCTCGATGCCGAGCTCGGCTACACGCTGCCTGTCGATGTCGTTGCAGTCGACGGCGACGGAGACACCACGGATGGCTCGTTCAATATTGGCTTCCAGCCTGGCGAAGTACCGCCGCTGCCCGAGCTGCCCACCATCCTTGGCTTGACCGACAGCGACGTGACGGTCAATGAGAAATACCTCGATGGCGGTACTGCCGAGGGCGAGGGTCAAGCCGCCGATAGCGGTAGCTTCAAACTCTCTACACCGGAAGGGTTCGGCGCGCTGCTGATCGCCGGAACCAAGGTCTTGGGAGATGGCGAGCAGCAGGGCGACAAGGTCAAGCTCAGCGCGGGCGACCTGGAGTCACTGGCGGCCGGCAATGTCATCGTGATCGAGACGCCAGAAGGCAACACCCTGACTCTGACCGGCTACGACTCCGGAACGGGTGAGGTGAGCTATAGCTTCGAACTGGGCAGCGCCGTCGAGCACACACCCGGTGAAGGCCGCAACGAGCTGGCGAAAGAGGGCATTCAGCTCGAGCTGGTGGACGGCCTGGGACACATTGCCTATGGCACCATCGACGTGGTGGTGATCGACGATGTCCCGTTCGAGTTCGATCTGGTTCAGGCCATTCAGGTACCTGTCAGCGAACTCGAAGTCGGTCAGCTTGGCGCCGGCTGGGAGAACCTGACCACTACCTCAGGAAGCGGCAGCGTAACCACCACATCGAATGAGAGCGGTATTTTCATCCAGTGGGGCGGGGCCAACGGCTCAGGCTATGACTTCGTCTATGCCGAAGGGCTGACGGGCTTGGGCGGCGTCACTACCGACTCCTTGTTCTCGCTGGGCACGCTGACGCATAACAACTTCGTGATCAGCGCCGGTAGCAAAGTGCTCAAGACCGTCGATCTTGACGTGTCGTTCAAGGTCATGATCGACGGTGTCTTGACCGAGGTGACCACCACTATCAAGCTCGAGCATGACGAGACGCCCAACAACAAGTCGCCGGCCACCCATCCGGACAATGACGATATCGTCAAGATCCTCAACCCGAATGAAGAAATTACCATCCAGGTAGGCGACCGTGAGTACGTGCTCAAGATCCGCGGCTTCCTGGACGCCAATGGCAACCTCGTCGACACGGTCTACACCACCGAGACCAAGGCCAGTTCGTTCGAACTCTTTGCCGAAATCGCCTCGACCGACGACCTGCCCAGCGTGGAAGGCCGGGTCGATGCCGACTGGGGGGCCGATGGCCCGGCGGAAGAGGACAGCCTGCTGTGGTCGGATGGCCAAGGTGGTACATTGGCCAGCGGTACGATCATCGGACAGCACGGCACCCTGACCGTGAACGCTGACGGCAGCTACACCTATGTGGTTAGCCGCAGCGCGCGTGATGGCATGAAGGCGGGCGAGACCTACCAGGACGAGTTCACCTACTACCTGACCGATGCTGATGGCGACGTGGTCGAATCGAAACTGACCATCAACCTCGAAGGCGTGCCGAACCCCGTTGAGCCTAACCGGATCGGCGAGCCGGAGGTCCAGGTCACTCTGGATGGTCCTGCGGACTTTGTGCTCCGCGTGGACAATAGTAATGCTCAGAGTGAGCCTGAAGGCTTCACCGTGGCTGCATACTACTCGCCAGGAAACTCAGGTAATTGGAATCTTGGTGAGGTCAGCTGGGCACAGATGGGCTTTGGTGTCGACCGTGATGGTCCGGCTGGCTCAGGTGCGGCTAAGTCAGAGATAGCCAATAACCAGCGCCTGGAAGTACGGTTCGACCAAAAAGTCTCCGAGGCTTTCTTCCAGCTTGCATGGCTGAGAACCGATGAGTATGCCAAATATACCGTACGCTACGATGATGGGACTTCTTCGTCAGCCATCGTGAATGGAAACACCCCTGAAGGCGGGTATGACGGTATAGGAGAGGTCATTAAGGTTTCAGCACCGGATGGCAAGAAAATCGTAGGCATCGATTTCTCTACGCCGGCCCCGGGCGAAACGGGCCACGGCGTAGGCAATGATTATGTCGTGCACCAAATCAGCTACAAGGCGGCGGACCTTTACGCTATCGAAGTCGATGTGACCTTGGCCGAGGACAACGTTTCCGACCAAGTGGTCTCGGTAGTGTTGGGTGGTGTGCCGGCAGGTGCTGAACTCTCCATCGGTGAAGACAATGGCGATGGAACCTGGACTCTGCCCTTGGGTGGGACGGGTGATTACAGCGTCGTAGTGGAGAACGGCAAGCTGACTATCACCGGTTTGACACTGAAGGTGCCGGTTGGCCATGAGGGCCCGGTGGAGATCGACGCTGTCGTGACCGTACAGGGCGGTGATTCATTGGCGATCCTCGGCGGTTCGCTCGACGATACCCTGGTGGGCGGGGACGGCGATGACCTGCTTATCGGAGGTGCTGGCAATGACATTCTGTATGGTGGCCTCGGAGCCGATACCTTCGCATGGAAGCTGGGTGACCAGGGCGAAGCAGGGACACCTGCAACAGATAAAGTGATGGACTTCACCCTTGGGCAGTTCGGTGTGGAGAGCGAAGCCGACAGGCTGGACATTGCCGATCTGCTCGATGGGGCCAGCAGCTCCAATCTGGCTGAATACCTGCACGCGGCCGACGATGGAAGTGGCAATACCGTGCTCCAGATCAGCCACAATGGAGGCTTCACTGGTGGCGTCTACGATGAGTCGGTTGTCGACCAGACGATCGTTCTCAAGGGCGTTGCCTACAGCGATGCGCTAATTCAGCAAATGCTCAGCAACGGTCAGCTCGAAATCGAATAAGGTAGGTTATCTTTGAAACGCCCGGCATTAGCCGGGCGTTTTTTGTCTGCTTTTTCTTCATATCCCCTGATAGGCGGTGAAGGAGTTTTCTCATCCACCCTGTACTAGAGTCCAATATCGCGGGTTGCCGTCTGGCGCATACTTCGCGGTAAGCACGCCCCCCTCCAAGCTGTGGTCTGTTTGGCCGTGGCGAGCCTCGTAAAGTCGTTCTCTCTTTTTGCGGGGTCCTCCCAAAATGTCTATTGCAATCGTTCTGTCCATCTCCGGTCAGGCCTGGGCTCGTGATGCCTCAGGAAACCTTCGTGAACTCAGCGTTGGTGACACGCTGCGCGAAGGGGAGACCGTCGTCGCTTCCCAGGGAGGGGGAGTAGAGCTCGATTTTGGTGACAATACCGCTCCTGCTTTGATCCAGGACGGAGAGCAGGTCGTTCTGACACCGGAGCTCAATGCCGAGGAGCCACTGGAGCCTAGCGAATTCGCGGCTCTCGATCAGGATATCGAGGCGCTGCTGGCGGCGCTGGATGATGACACGATCGATCTTCTCGATGTTCTCGATGCCACCGCCGCGGGAGCTGGCGGTGGGGGTGCGGCGGACGGCGGCCACAACTTCGTGCGCCTGGCGCGCGTCGCCGAGAGCACCGGGGAGCAATCATTCGAATTCGGCAATGTATCTGTCACTGACCTTCCGGTGGTTGAGGAGGCGGGGGCGGTACCGCAAGAGCCGCTGGTGGAACTGCCTAGCGAACCGCTCAATGCCGTGCCGACTGCGCTGGACGATTTCTTTTCGACCGATGAGGAAAGCTTGCTGTCGGGAGTCAATGTGCTCGACAACGATAGCGATCCCGATGGCGATGCACTTTCCATTAGCGACCCGGGCAGCCGGGAAGTCACTTTCATCGGTCCGAACGGGCTCGTCTTTACCGCCACCGTGGTGTTGGGCGCCGATGGCTTCCTTAGCCTCGACCCGCGTGGTGGATTCGATGCGCTTGCACTAGGCGAGCAGGCTTCCGGAACCTTCACTTATACCGTGACCGATGGACGGGGCGGTTTTTCGACTGCGAAAGTCACGCTGACCATCGTTGGCACCAATGACCAGCCGATCATCGGCGGCGTAGCCAGCGGCGAGGTGACCGAAGACGGCACCACTACCACGACCGGCCAGCTCACCGTCAGCGATGTGGATGTCAGCGACACCCACACCTGGAGCGTGGTGGGCGCCAACGTCGGCACCTACGGCAGCTTCAGCGTCGACGCCAACGGCCAATGGACCTACGTGCTCGACAACGCGAGCCCCGCGGTTCAGGGCCTGATCACCGGCCAGACCGTAACCGACAGCTTCACCGTGCAGGTCAGTGACGGCAAGGGCGGC
>NZ_BAEU01000134.1:0-741 GCF_000246875.1 Halomonas sp. KM-1 | reverse complement strand
CTCAACGGTGGCGCCGAGCAGGTCTTGCAGATCGGCCATGCCTACGCGCTGCCTGAAGGCACCCTGACCTTCAATGCCAATGGCACCTGGACCTTCGTGCCGGGCACCAACCTGGATCACAACGACAAGCAGTCGATTCGCTTCGAGCTGATCAAGGTCGACGGTGACGGTGATCGCGCCACGGACACCCATCGCATCAAGATCAAGGATGGCGAGGGTCCGACCCCGGGCGATGCGAATGGCGAAGGCGGCAGCGTGACCTTGGCCCTGGCCGATGCTGAAACCGTGGGCGGCAGCCACGTCATCAGCGATACCCTGGCCTTTACCGCCGGCAGCGACGACATCGTGAGCTTTGCCTTCGGCGATACCGGCAACATTCAGGTCACCGGCCTCGACGGTGAGCTGAGCTGGTCGCTGGACAACGACGGCAACCTGATCGGCCGCCTCGATGGCGAGCCGGTGCTCAAGCTGAGCCTGAGCGGCACCGATCCGATCGCCGCCCAGCAGAGCGGTACCATCACCGTCACGGCGGAGCTGCTGGCCGCACTGCCGCACGACGTCAACGTCGACGACCTGACCATCACCGGTATCACGGTCGTCGCCAGCGACCAGGATGGCGATAGCGCCACTGCGGGCATTACCGTCGAAGTGGCTGACGACCTGCCCGACGCCAACCTGGGTGGCCCCCGCTGGGCCACCGAAGGGGGCGATGCCGTTACCGGCACCTGGAACACCGAGACC
>NZ_BAEU01000135.1:0-32223 GCF_000246875.1 Halomonas sp. KM-1 | reverse complement strand
ACATAATCGGTCTCTAGATCATGCGCTTGGCCAGCCTGTGAGCGATCCGGCTCTCGAAAGCAGCTAGGAAGCTCGATTCAGCTTGCTCTGGACATGGCCGCCATCCATTTGCCTCAATGCTGCGTGGTCGCCAGCAGCACACCATTTTTCGTGGATGCGCCACGCCTGCATGATAGCGGATCGGAAAGGTCCGGCTATAGGGACTGACGAACAGTGTAGTGTGGGACAGATGCAGAAAGTGAAGCAGCCCCACGCTCAGCCGATATCCACCTTCTCTTTGTACTCGCACAGATCCTCGATCACGCAGCTGCCGCAGCGCGGGCGGCGGGCCACGCAGGTGTAGCGCCCGTGCAGGATCAACCAGTGGTGGGCGTCGTGCAGAAACTCCTTGGGCACATGGCGCAGCAGCTTCTGTTCGACCTCGACCACGTTCTTGCCCGGGGCGATGCGGGTGCGGTTGGACACCCGGAAAATGTGCGTATCCACCGCCATGGTGGGTTGTCCGAAGGCGGTATTGAGGATTACGTTGGCCGTCTTGCGCCCCACGCCGGGGAGTGCCTCGAGGTCGGCGCGGGTGTCGGGTACCTCACCGCCGTGCCGCTCGACCAGGATCCGGCAGGTCTTCATCAGGTTCTCGGCCTTGGTGTTGTACAGGCCGATGGTCTTGATGTGCTCCTTGAGCGCATCGAGGCCGAGATCGAGAATCGCCTGGGGCGTGTTGGCCACCGGAAACAGCCGCGCGGTGGCCTTGTTGACCCCCACGTCGGTGGCCTGGGCGGAGAGCAGTACGGCCGTGAGCAGCTCGAAGGGAGTGCTCCAGTCCAGCTCCGTGGTGGGGTTGGGGTTGTGCTCGCGCAGGCGGGAGAAGATCTCGTAACGTTTCTGGGCGTTCATTGGGATAACCGGTTCGTGACGGCAGGGTTCATTGTGGCGATTGCGATGCCAGGGCGGCACGCGCCTCCTCGAGCAGCGCGTTGGCTCGTTCGAGCTGTGACTCGGCCAGACGGCAGGCCACCCGGTCATCGCGCCGCCGGGCGCTCTCGAACTGCATGCGAGCCCTGCGCACCGCCTGTTCGGCCGCCTTGACCGCCATTTGCCGCTGGCGATGCTGAGGTGTCGTGCTCGCAGTGCCACGTGAGCTTTGCGACTCCCGGCAGATCATGCGTCGCTGCCGCTCCAAGCGCTTCTCCCGCTCCAACCGTGCCAGCCGCTGCCGGCGGGCGTCATGACGCCTGCGACCCAGCGCTGCGCGATGTGCCAGGTAGGCCGCGCGCTCGGCTTCGTCGCCGGCAGCCTGCCATTCAGGGTGCGGCACCAGATCGATGCAGTCGACCGGGCAGGGCGCCACGCACAGCTCGCAGCCGGTGCACTCCGTCGCGATCACGCTGTGCATGCGCTTGCTGGCGCCGAGTATGGCGTCCACTGGGCACGCCTGAATGCACTTGGTACAGCCGATGCACTCCGCTTCGCGAATCACGGCGGCCAGCGGTAGCTGGGCCGGCTGATCGAGGGGGGGCGGAGCACGACCGGTCAGCTCGGCCAGCCGAACGACGGTAGCCTCGCCTCCGGGCGGGCAGCGGTTGATCGCCTCGCCCTGGGCAATGGCCTCGGCGTAGGGAAGGCAGCCCGGATGCCCGCACTTGCCGCACTGGGTCTGGGGCAGTAGGGCATCGATGGCCTCGATCAGCGTTGCGTCGCGGGTCACGTGCACTCCTGTTGGGCACCGGTGAATCCAGGAGACGTATTATACACGCCTCGGATTGCCGCCGGGCACGGCGCTCCGCGTTGCAACGTGGGGTGAGGGCGGCCTTGTCATCGGCAACCTCTGGCCTGGAGGCGCCGCGTCAAGGTTCGATGGCAGTGGTCAGGTCGGTGCACTCGAAGGCTGCAACCCGGTTGCGTCCGTTGGCTTTGGCCTGATATAGGGCCTGGTCGGCGGCGCGCATGATATCGCCCGGTTCCATCGTGTTTGTATGCTGAACGGCAATACCGATGCTGACGGTCACGTGGCGACTGGTGGGCGAGGTTTCGTGGTCGAGTCCCAGCGCCTCGATCGCTGCGAGTAGCTCACGGGCAAGCTGTAGTGCATCTTCCTGCGAGGTGTGCGGCAGCAGCACGCTGAACTCTTCACCGCCGGTGCGAGCGACCAGAAACCCCTGCGGTTTTAGCTGTGCTTCCATGTGTTGGGCCAACGTGACCAGGCAGACATCCCCCGCCTGATGGCCGTAATGATCGTTGTAAAGCTTGAAATGATCGATGTCGATCATCATAGCGGCATGGTGCTCAGAGGCGCGGCTGTCGTTGAGTACTTCGGTCAGACGCTGGTCGAACAGCCTCCGGTTGGCGACCCCCGTCAGGGGGTCGTGCAGCGTCAGGTCACGCAACTGGTCGGATTGCTGGCGCTGATGCTCTAGTAAATGGCGAAATTCACGTGAAAGCATGCCGATCTCGTCCTGCCGGCACAGCAGAGTCGCAGGCATGGCGGGGGGCACCGTTTCCTGGTGAAGGCGCTGAGTGAAGGTGGCCAGTTGGCGTAGCGGGGTGAGCACCATGCGCTCGAGCAACCACAGTACGATGAGCAGCGTAGCGATCAGCACGCCACTGGTCCAATAAAGGGCAAAGCGGAAGGTCTCCAGGCTGGCCTGATAGCGTTGGCGCGGCAGCGAGGCATCGATACGCACGGCGTGGCTCGAGGGCAAGGCCGGTATGAGACGACTTGCCGTCATCTGGGTGGGTGAGGTGCGCTCGAGAATCTGCTCGGAGCCTGCCTGAACCGGCACGCGACTCAATTCCAGCTCGACGCCGGTGGTGTCGCGCAGTTGCTCGATCCAGGGCTCGCTGAGCGGGCGTACCATGGCCAACCAGCCGCCGGCGAGGGACTCCTGCCGGCTCTGATGAATCGGTGATAGGCCGCCTAAGGCGAGCGCCGAGGCGGCCAGCAGCGAGGTACGGGTGGTATCGTCCTGGGACTGTTCAGTGTAGCGACCGAGGAAAGCCACGGCGGTGCTGGCCCAATCGCAGGGTGGCATCATGCCTGGGCAGGAGGTGAACTCACCTTGAGCATCGTAACCCACTATCCAGTAGGGTTCGCTGTCGGCATCGAGGAAGATCATCATCTCGAGATCGAGGGTCTCGAGAGTTGACTCGTAGAGGTTGGAATCGACGTACTGCGGCCGCTCACCCTGGATGAAATCGTAGGTGTCGTCCCAGTGTGCCCAGTCTTCCACCAGCCGCCGCATGTGATTGAGTTCGGCGCCCAGCGCACGTTCGATCCGGTCGAGCTCGGCGTCGGCGTATGCCTCTTCGTCTTCCAGTAGGATCGGCATGATCTGAAAGCGCGCAATGGTGACGAGAGCAAGCAACGCCAGGCACAACACTGCGGCGAGAGACAGAAGAAAGCGATTTCGCAGTGAGCCTTTGAGAGCCGTCATCAAGCCTGCCTGTGTTCTGTGCCGCTGGTATGGCCATAAATGGCAGCGGTACTCTGTAGGTAATTTCTTACATCACTATCGGCTTCGGACGACAAATCTTGAGAAAAATTAGCCTTGCAATGCGGTTGAAAGCACGGCTCGCCGGTATGCTTTCAACCGCTTCGACTACTTTTTAACCGTATGCGGCCTTACCGGACGCGCTGGCCGGGCTCGGCACCGGAATCCGGCGAGAGCAGGTAGATGCCGTCGTCGTTGCCTGCTGCCAGTACCATGCCTTCCGACATGCCGAAGCGCATCTTGCGCGGAGCCAGGTTGGCGACCATGACCGTCAGGCGGCCTTCCAGGGCTTCCGGCGAGTAGGCGGAGCGAATGCCGGCAAAGACATTGCGTGTTTCGCCGCCCAGATCCAGCGTCAGCTGCAGCAGTTTGTCGGCCCCCTCGACATAGTCGGCCTTGGCGATCCGGGCGATGCGCAGATCGACCTTGGCGAAATCGTCGAAGGCGATCTCGGCGGCGATGGGGTCTTCGGCCAGCGGCCCCTTGGCCGCCTCCTTGAGCTTCTGTTCTTCCACCAGGTCCTCCTTCGATGCCTCGATCATGGCATCGATCTTGTCCCGCTCGACGCGGGTCAGTAATGGTTTGAACTTGGCGATCTCCTCCCCTAGCAGTACCTCATGCCGGCTCGCCCAGTCGAGGGAAGGCAGCCTGAGGAACGCGCGCGCCTGCTCGGCCATGGCCGGTACCACCGGGGCCAGGTAGACCATCAGCTGGCGGAACAGGTTGATGCCCACCGAGCAGATCTCGAGCACTTCCTGCTCGCGGCCCTCCTGCTTGGCCAGTACCCACGGTTCCTTGTCGGCAATGTAGGTGTTGGCCTCGTCGGCCAGCTCCATGATCTTGCGCACCGCCCGACCGAACTCGCGGGCCTCGAAGTCTTCGGCAATGGCGTCGCCGGCGGCGATGAAGCGTGCCACCAGCTCCGGTTCGGCGCAGTGGGAGGAGAGCCGGCCATCGCCCAGCTTCTTGACGAACCCGGCGCAGCGGCTGGCGATGTTGACCACCTTGCCCACCAGGTCGGCATTCACCCGGGCGGCGAAGTCGTCCAGGTTGAGATCCAGGTCGTCGACCCGCGAGGTGAGCTTGGCAGCGAAGTAGTAGCGCAGGTACTCGGGGTTCAGGTGCTCGGCGTATGTCGCGGCCTTGATGAAGGTACCGCGAGACTTCGACATCTTGGCTCCGTTGACGGTGACGAAGCCGTGGCAGTTCACCGCCGTGGGCGTGCGGAAGTCGGCGCCGTGAAGCATGGCAGGCCAGAACAGCGCGTGGAAATAGACGATGTCCTTGCCGATGAAGTGATAGACCTCGGCTTCGGAGTCCTTCTTCCAGTAGGTGTCGAAGTCGAGGCCGGTACGGTCGCACAGGTTCTTGAAGCTGGCCAGGTAGCCTATCGGCGCATCGAGCCAGACATAGAAGTACTTGCCCGGTGCATCGGGAATCTCGAAGCCGAAGTAGGGCGCGTCGCGAGAGATGTCCCACTCGTTGAGCCCTGACTCGAACCACTCCTGCAGCTTGTTGCCGATCTGGGTCTGCACGTGGCCACCGCGGGTCCACTGCTTGAGGAAGTCGGCAAAGTCGGGAAGCTTGAAGAAGTAATGGGTCGAGCTGCGCACCTCGGGCGTGGCGCCGGAGATGGCCGATACCGGATCGATCAGCTCCGCCGGCGTGTAAGTGGCACCGCACGCTTCGCAGTTGTCGCCGTACTGGTCGGCGGTCTTGCACTTGGGACAGGTCCCCTTGATGAAGCGGTCGGCCAGGAACAGGCCCTTCACCGGATCGTACATCTGCTCGATGTCGCGGGTGGCAATGTGACCGCGGTCGCGCAGGCGGGTGTAGATCAGCTCGCTGAAGTAGCGGTTCTCTTCGGAATGGGTCGAATGATAGTTGTCGAAGGCCACGCCGAAGGTGGCGAAATCGGCCTGATGCTCAGTCGAGACACGTTCGATCAGCGCCTCGGAGCTGATCCCCTCCTGCTCCGCACGCAGCATGATCGCAGTGCCGTGGGCATCGTCGGCGCACACGTAGTGGCACTCGTTGCCGAGACTCTTCTGGAAACGCACCCAGATATCGGTCTGGATGTACTCCAGCAGATGGCCGAGGTGGATCGAGCCGTTGGCGTAGGGCAGGGCACTGGTGACCAGGATCTTGCGCGGGGCGCTTGCGTTGTTCGACATATCGGCTCGGATATTCCCAGAAAAAACAGACCCTCGATTGTAGCTGTCTTCCTATCTCGCTGCATCTGCTGAGGCCCGGGATTGGCCTGCCACGGGTCGCTTGGGGTATCATGAATGGTATCCACCGCTGTTGGGCCAATGGATGGGCCGCTGCGGCAGGACTCAACGCATGCCCGTTACGCATCATCCAAAAAACGAACGTATGACGTTTCACTTTCGTGAGGATGATACGATGAAACTGCGACTTTCCGCTCTGCCCCTGTTTCTTGTAGCCACTTTGCTGGTGGGCTGCGGCACCAATGCCGTGGCGCCGCGCTATACCAGCGAGAACCCCGACATCATGCGCATCGGCAATGATCGCCCCGCCGACCCGGAACGCCGCGTCGAGGATCTCGGCACCTACTGCGTCGAGGTCACCGAGACCTGGAACTCCCATGGCAGAACGCCTGACGGCCAGACCCTGTGGGCCAAGGACACCCGGCGTGCCGTCGTCCCCTGTGATTGAGAGCGCCCTGCGATTGAGGTGCCCTGCGATTGAGGTGCCCTGCGATTGAGGTGCCCTGCGAATAACAGTCCACCGTGACTGAGTCAGGCCCTGTAACCGGCCCGCGCCAATGGCGCGGGCCGGTTCGTTTCGTCTTGTGTTCGAAGCACGGCCCAAAGATCGCTTTGGCTGCGGCTGGCAGGCCTCGCTCCGACGACTAGACTGAGGGGCACAAGCAAAAGGAACCTGCTGACAGGAGAGCCGCCATGGAACGCATAGGCCATCGTTCACGTCTTCGCACCCGTTTCCCCGTTGAATCCCGCACGTCGGTTTGTGAACCGCGCACCTTGCCAGCCCCGCAACCGCTTACCCGCCTGCGTGTCGGCGGGCTGACGTTGATGACCGGTGCCGCTCTGGCCCTCGTGCTGGCCGGTACGGCGGAAGCCCAGGCACAAGAGCCCGGCTCGGAGAGGCTGATGGGCCAGGAGGCGGAAGCCGAGGATTCCGGGCTCGAACACCCGAGCGAGTATCTCGTGGTAACCGACTTTCCCGGTGAGCTGACCGACGCCGATCTTGCCACCTGGCAGGAGCACGTACCCGACATTCAAGACGTTGAAATCCCCTCCTCGGTGGACGACTACCAACAGCCGGCATTGTTCTTCGCGCCCGAAGGGGAAGAAGAGCGGCCGCTGCTGATGGTGCTGCACAGCTGGAGCACCGACTACCAGCAGAACATCGATATTCCTCTCGCCGAGTTCGCGGTGGCCAACGATTGGGCGTTCATTCATCCCGACTTCCGCGGTGCCAATGACGGGGAGCCCGAGTCGACGGCTTCCGAGCTGGTCATCTCCGACATGGAAGATGCGCTGGAATATGCCCGGGAGAACGCCAGCGTCGACGAGTCGCGCATCTATCTGCTGGGCTACTCGGGCGGGGCCATGAATGCACTGCACCTGGCCAGCCGCCAGCCCGATACCTTTGCCGGCGTGGCCGCCTGGGTGCCGGTCTACGACCTGATCAGCTGGTATGAGTTTCACGAGGGAAGCGCCGAGGATTACGCCGAGCAGATCGAGGGCGCCTGCGGGGGGGTGCCGGAAGAGGGCAGCGAGGCTCATGACGAGTGCGTCGCGCGCAGCCCCAAGGCCCACGTACCCGATGCGGCAGGCGAGATGCGGGTCGTGATCGCCCACGGTATTCACGATGACATCGTCCCTGTCGATCAGGCGCTGCACGCCTACAACGATCTGGTCGAGGAAGAGGCGCGCCTCTCTCCGGAGCAGATCGAGGCGATCGAGGAGAGCCGGGAAGTGCCGAACGACTTGGCCGAGCGCTCGCTGCATCAGGAGCGCGAGTACCCGCACTTCGATGCCGCCGAGGCTGCGGTGCTGCTGCATCTGCAGTCCGGTCCGACGGAGCTGGTGCTGTTCGATGGCGAGCACGACATGCTGTATCGCCCCGGTCTCGAATGGCTTGCCAAGCAAGAACGTGAATGAGGATATCGCCCACCCAGCAAGGATGAGTCATGCTTTGCAATGTTCTACTTCGACGCCCACGCAGACTGGGCGTCATCTTGTTTGCCTTGGTTACCCACCCCGTTTTCGCAGCCAGCCCACCGGCGGGCAGCGCACCGCCTACCGCACCGGGAGAGTGGTCGGAGGTCGAAGCCCCCGTTCCCGGTCCGCCTCGGGTCATCGGGCCTTTCGATGGCGGCTGCATCGCCGGCGCCGAGCGCCTGCCCGAGGAGGGCATCGGCTACCAGGCGGTGGATCTCGAGCGTAACCGCCACTACGGCCACCCCTCGCTTCTCGACTATGTCGAGCGGCTGGGGGAGCGCGTCAACCAGGCCGGGTTTGGACCGATCCTGGTTGGCGACATGGCGCAGCCCCGCGGTGGGCCGATGCCCTATGGACATGTCAGCCACCAGACGGGGCTCGATGTCGACATCTGGTTCCGCCTCGACCTGCCGTTCCTCGAGCGCAGCGAGCGCGAAGACCTCGAGCAGCCGATACTGGTCGATCCGCGCACCAATCGCCTCGATGAACGCTGGACCGACGAGCATGCCGAGTTGATTCGCCTGGCGGCGGACGACCCGCGCGTAGCACGGATCTTCGTCGACTCCGCTGTCAAGCGCGACCTGTGCGAGCGGGAATGGGACGACCGCTCCTGGCTACGCCTGATTCGCCCCTGGCACTCCCATGACGAACATCTGCATATACGGCTAAGATGCCCACCCGACCAGCCGGAGTGCATCGACCAGCCGCCACCCCCGCCCGGCGACGGCTGCCAGGCGCTTGCGCCGACGCCGCGCCCCGATGTCTACCCCTCGCCGAGTCGTTCGTTGCCGCCTGCGTGCAGGGCGATACTCCAGCAATAGCTGTAACGACAGCCTCTTGCCTGCCCGGTAGAATGGCCGCATGACGGGGAGGCGAGAGGTGGCGGTGGAACGGCAGGGTTTCGTGTTGACGCGGCACTGGCGGGATACACCCGCAGGCTGCGAGGTGAGCTTCTGGCTGGCGACCGATACCGGACCCTGCCACGTGCGCCTGCCCCCGCAGCCTTCGGTGGCGTTCCTGCCCGCCGCTCGGCGTGAGGAAGCGGAACGTCTGCTGCCCGCCGAGCCCGGTATCGAGCTCAAATCCCTCGAGCTGCGCGACTTTCGCCTGCAGTCGGTGGTTGGGCTCTATTGCCGTCAGCAGCGTCAGCTGCAGCAGTGCAAGAGGCGGCTGCGCGAAGGGGGTATCGCACTCCTCGAGGCCGACGTACGCCCGCCAGAGCGCTATCTCATGGAGCGCTTCATCACCGCTCCGGTGCGCTTCAGCGGCGAGTGCGAGGCCGACGGCGTATGGTCCAGCGCTCAGCTCAGGCCGGCAGAGCACTATCGTCCCCATCTCAGGCTGGCGTCGCTGGACATCGAGACCAGTGAGCGGGGGGAGCTCTACTCGATTGCGATTGCCTGCGACGAGCAGCGCCAGGTGTTCATGCTCGGCCCGCCCAACGGCCAGCAGGGCGAGGCCGAGCGTGAGCGGGACTTCGCACTCGAATACTGCGATAGCCGCCAGGCGCTGCTCGAGCGCCTCAACGACTGGTTCGCCGAGCACGACCCCGACGCCATCATCGGCTGGAACCTGGTGCAATTCGACCTGCGTCTGCTGCAGCGTCACGCCGAACGACTGGGCGTGCCACTGCGCCTGGGGCGGGGCGGCGAATCACTCGGCTGGCGCGCGCATGGCAGCAATGCCAATCACTTCTTCGCCTCCGCGGCAGGACGATTGATCATCGACGGCATCGAGGCCTTGCGCCAGGCCACCTGGCAGTTCGCCTCGTTCAGCCTGGAGCACGTCGCCCAGGAGCTGCTGGGCGAGGGCAAGGCCATCGACAACCCCTACCAGCGCATGGACGAGATCAACCGCATGTTCGCCGAGGACAAGCCTGCGCTCGCCCGCTACAACCTCAAGGACTGCGAGCTGGTCACGCGGATCTTCGACAAGACCGAGCTGATCGACTTCCTGCTGGAGCGGGCCAGCGTCACCGGCCTGCCGGCAGACCGCAGCGGCGGTTCGGTGGCCGCCTTCAGCCACCTTTACCTACCGCGCATGCACCGCCTGGGGTTCGTGGCGCCGAACCTGGCCCAGCCGGGAGAGCGAGAGGGCGACGATAGCCCGGGCGGCTTCGTCATGGACTCCCGGCCGGGGCTCTACGACTCGGTGCTGGTACTCGACTTCAAGAGTCTTTATCCGTCGATCATTCGTACTTTCCTGGTCGATCCGGTGGGGCTGGTGGCGGGCCTGGAGGAACCTGAGTCGCAAAGTGTGCCGGGCTTTCGCGGCGCGCGTTTCTCGCGTACCTGCCATGCGCTGCCCGAGCTGGTCGCACGCGTGTGGCAGGGACGGGACGCCGCCAAGCGCGAAGGCAACGCGCCGCTGTCACAGGCGCTCAAGATCATCATGAACTCCTTCTACGGCGTGCTCGGTTCACGGGGCTGCCGCTTCTTCGATCCGCGCCTGGCATCGTCGATCACTCTGCGCGGCCACGAGATCATGCGTCGTACGCGCGAGCTGATCGAAGCCGAGGGCTACACGGTGATCTACGGCGATACCGACTCCACCTTCGTCTGGCTGGGCAGTGCCCATGAGGAGCCCGAGGCCCACGCCATCGGTCAGCGTCTCGCGGCACGGGTCAATGGTTGGTGGGAGGCGCATCTGGCGGCGGAGTATGGCCTCACCAGTGCGTTGGAACTGCAATTCGAGACCCACTATCGACGCTTCCTGATGCCCACCATCCGCGGCGCGGAAGAGGGTAGCAAGAAGCGCTATGCGGGCCTGGTGCGCGATGCGCAGGGCGCCGAGAGTGTGGTTTTCAAAGGGCTGGAGACGGTGCGGGCCGACTGGACGCCGCTGGCCAAGATATTCCAGCAGGAGCTCTACCGGCGTATCTTCGTCGGCGAAAGCTATCGCGACTTCGTGCGCGACTACGTGGCCCGCACCCTGGCCGGTGAGTTCGACGAGCGCCTGGTGTATCGCAAGCGGCTGCGTCGTCGGCTGGATGAATATCGCCGTAACGTGCCGCCCCATGTGCGCGCCGCACGCATGGCCGACGCGCTCAACGACCGGCTTGGCCGCCCGCGACAGTACCAGCAAGGCGGCTGGATCCGCTACGTGATCACCGTGGCCGGTCCGGAGCCGCTCGAAGCCCGCCGCTCGACCGTCGACTACGATCACTATCTCTCGCGTCAGCTGCAGCCCGTAGCCGATGCCATACTTCCTTTTCTAGGCGACGATTTCGCCACACTGATCGACCGCCAGCTCGGCCTCTTCTAGCCCAGGAGATTTATTTACTGTTCGCTTCGGCGCTGCCAAAGGTTTGGCCGTTCATGAACTGGCGGCGCCAAGTGCGAACCTTCTCATGGGGGTAAGCCATGTTGCAGGCCTCGAACAGCTCCTCGAGGAAGCGCTTGCGCTTGCCCTTGCATCTGCCGGCGAACACGGTAGCCGCGATCAGTAGCTCGAGCACGCGGTGCTTCTCTGCCCGTTCCAGCCGGCTGAGCGCAAAGCGCTGCCCGGGCCAGTCCACATCGATCTCGTGCTCCTGATGGTGGAAGGCGTCGAGCAGGCGGGAGAGCAGGTAGACATGGTTGGGGTGCGCATCCTGGTTGGCCATGATCAATGCGCCTACGGCATGCAGTGAAACCCGCTGTGCACGCTTACTCAGAGGGTCTTGCGACAGCCTTGTGATCATCGCTTCGATGGCGAATGGTCCCAGTGCCTGTTCGCGGGCCTTGATCATGATCCGCCAGGTGATGATGGCGTTCCAGGCAGCATACAAGGGGCCGGTGACCAGCGGCAGCAGGCCGCGCAGCGCCACGCGGCCCAGCACCCGGCGCAGGAAAACGCGCAGCAGGAAGCTGGTCACGCCAACCTTCAGGCGATACATCACCGACATGGTAATGAGCCGCCAGCGGCTCAGGTAAGCGTAAGGGTCGATGCCGTAGATCCGGTGCCTGGGGCTGGGAAATTCGAGGGCTGCACGGCTCAGGCCCAGCAAGGTCAGCTCGGCAAGAGGGCTGTCGTGCAGCGGTGCGCCGGCCAGTCGGCTAGTGGTGGCCACGCCACGCAGGGCGTTCCAGTAGAGGAAGGCGATTTCCAGCGCACTGACCACCCCGGCAACGGCAAAGAAGCCGGTCCAGTAGGGCAACTGCTCCATCAGGCTCATGTACTGCATGCCATCGAGCATGCCTTGGCGCATGTACCACTCCATGCCACCGATGATGCCGCCGGAAACGATGCCGGCCACCATGGCCCAGGCGACGCTGGCGTAAAAGGCGCGCTCGATTCCCTTGAGTTCGTGGTGCCGACACGCCTGCCTGGGAGTGGCCCGGCGGCGATTGTGCTGTTGTAGAAAGCGCCCTGCCCAGCGCTCGAAGGTGCTGGGTTGGGGGGCGTACTCTAGGTCCGGTCTTGTTTCTGCCATGAAACCCTTGCCATGTCCTTGGTTCTGGTTGTTATCCATCAGCGTAGCGTTGCCACAGTATTACGACGAGCCATACGCCCGTTCGATTCGCAAGCGAACGGTGTTCGAAAAAGATTGACGCTGCGCTGGGGCAAATGATATTTAGCGCTACCGGCAATGCCTGCCGGAGTGAAATCGACATTCTTGAGGGTTTGTGAACATGCCTTTGCGCCGCTGTTTGCCCGTAGTTCTGGTCGCCGCTGCCCTGGTCGCCGGCTGTGCCAGCAATTCCACCATTGCGCCTCGCTACACCACCGAAAATCCCGATCTGCTGCGCATCGGTGGCGAGCGCCCGTCCAACCCGGACGTGCGTACCGAAAACGCCGGCTCCTTCTGCATGGAGATCACCGAGCGCTGGAACGACCATGGCAGGACGCCGGATGGCCAGACCTTGTGGGCCAAGGACACCATGCGTAAGGTAGTGCCCTGCCAGTAAGCGACGACATTCTCGTACAAGGCCCGGTGTGCACAGCACCGGGCCTTGTCGTTTATGGCTTGTCACGAGTGGCTTGCAGAGAGGGGCTTGCGGTGATTAGCGTGACTCTGTTTCAAACGTATGATTGAATATTCAGCGCGCCTTACATTCAGGCTCGTATGGTCTATGGTTAGTCGTTCAGGGAGCCGACGGCAGGCGCGAGAGGGCAGATACACGCGATAGCGCAGACACAGGGAGGTCGTTCGATGAAGCGGGCAGTGGGGCTTATGGCGATAGTTGCGCTGGCGTTGGCCGGGTGCAACGGCGACCAGGCTGCAGAGGACGAACCTGCGGTGCGTGTGGTGAAGCTCATGGAAGTGGGGGAACACACGCTGGTGCCGAGCCGACGCTTCGTCGGCAGAGTGGAGGCCCTGCGCACGGTAGACCTGTCGTTCCGAGTCGGCGGCCAACTGATCGAGGTGCCGCCGCGCCAGGGCGAGACCATCCCCCAGGGCGAAAGCGTGGCTCGCCTCGACCCGACCGACTTCGAGCTGGCCGTTCGGCGAGCCGAGGCCGAATATCAGCTGGCCAGGCGAGAGATGGAGCGTACCCGTCAGTTGCTGGAAACCAATGCCATCTCGCAGTCGGCCTTCGATGAGGTGCGCACCCAGTACGAGCTTGCCGAAGTGCAGCGCGACAGCGCGCGTCAGGACCTCTCCTATACCACCATCGAGGCGCCCTTCGATGCCATGGTGACCCGCCGGCTGGTGGAGAATCACAGCAACGTGCAGCCCAATACGGCCATTGCGCGGGTGCAGGACGTAACGGAGCTACGGGTCAGAATCAACGTTCCCGAGACCCTGGTGCGCAACGTCGTGAATCCGGAGCGCTTCGAGGTCGAGGCCGAACTGCTCTCGGTACCTGGCGAGCGCTTTCCCCTCGAGTACCGCGAGCATGTCACCGAGCCCGATGACGTCGCCCAGACCTACCAGGTGGAGTTTGCCATTCCCGATCATGAAGCCGTCGGAGCGATGCCGGGCATGACGGCTTCCGTTTCGGTGTCGTTGATCGATGCCATCGAACATGGCGCGCTGCGCATCCCCGTGGCCGCGCTCGATACGGACAACGAAGGCAACTTCCGGGTCTGGGTCTATCGCGCCGACGACCAGCGCGTCGAGCCGCGCCAGGTGATGGTTGGCCAGCTGCATGGCGACACGGTGCCGGTACTGGCGGGCTTGCAGCCCGGTGAGCGGATCGTGGCGGCAGGGGCCCATCTGCTGCACGAAGACATGCGTGTTCGCCCCATGGAAGAGACTCTCTAAGTACTGTCCGAAAACTGGCAGGAGCAGGATATGGATATCGCCAAGTCGTCCATCGAACGGCCGGTCATCACCTGGCTCATCGTCGTCGTCTGCCTGCTTGGGGGCATCTGGGGGTTCAACAACGTCGGCAAGCTCGAAGATCCCGATTTCACCATTCCCAATGCCATCATCAACACCCAGTACCCCGGCGCCACTGCCCAGGAAGTGGAGGAGGAGGTCACCGAGCGCCTGGAGATGGCCATCCAGGAGCTGCAGCAGATCGATGTGATCGAGTCGCTCTCCATGCCGGGGCGTTCGGAAATCGAGGTGGAGGTGGCCTCCACCTACCGTAGCCATCAGCTGCCGCAGATCTGGGACGAGCTACGGCGCAAGGTCAACGACGTGCAGGGCTCGTTGCCGGAAGGCGCTTCGGCCTCGCAGGTCAACGACGACTTCGGTGAGGTCTACGGCATCTTCTACGCGGTGACGGCGCCGGGCTACGGCCACGACGAGATTCGTGACATCTCTCGCTTCCTGCAGCGGGAGATGCTGACGGTGCCCAATGTGGCGCGGGTCACCACGGCGGGGGAGCGCGACGAGACCATCTACATCGAAATCCCCAATGAGCGTCTCACCACGCTTGGCATTCCCGTCGACCATGTGATCAACACCATCCAGACCGAGAACCAGGTCACCGATGCGGGATCGATGCGCATCGGCGACGACCACGTGCGCATCGTCGCCCGCGCAGGAGTGGACAGTGTGGCCAATATCGAGGCGATTCGCATCGGCCGACCGGGCACCACCGAGCAAATCTCGCTGGTCGATATCGCCAGCGTCTATCGTCAGCCGTTGGAAATCCCCAACCACCTGATCCGGCACAACGGCGAGCCGGCCTTCACGTTGGCCGTGGCCGGGGTGGCGGAGGCCAACATCGTCGAGGTGGGCGAAGCGGTGGAGCGTCATCTCGAGGCACTGGAAGCGCGCTTGCCGCTAGGCGTCGAGTTGCATCCCATCTATGAGCAGCATCGGGTGGTGGATGAGGCCATCAACGATTTCCTGGTCAACCTGGCCACCTCGGTCACCATCGTCATTCTGGTGCTATGCCTGTTCATGGGCTGGCGGGTCGGTGTGGTGGTAGGGGCGACCCTGCTGCTGACCGTGCTCGGTACGCTGTTCTTCATGTGGATGTTCGATATCGAGATGGAGCGGGTCTCGCTCGGCGCGCTTATCATCGCCATGGGCATGCTAGTAGACAACGCCATCGTGGTGGCCGAGGGCATGTTGATCAACATGCAGCGCGGCAAGTCGGTCAAGGAGGCGGCCAGCGAGGCCGCCGGGCGTACCCAGATACCGCTGCTCGGCGCTACGGTGATCGGTATCCTGGCCTTCTCGGGCATCGGCTTGTCGGATGACGTCACCGGCGAGTTTCTCTTCTCGCTGTTCGCCGTGATCGCCATTTCCCTGCTGCTGAGCTGGGTCCTGGCCATCACTGTCACGCCGCTGTTCGGCTACTACCTGTTTCACGGCCGGCAGCTCGGCAGCGACAAGGACCCCCACGGCGGTCTGTTCTATCGTATCTACGCTCGCTTTCTCACCCTGGCGCTGCGCCTGCGGGTGCTCTCGGTGGCGCTGCTGGTGGGGATCACGGCGCTGTGCGCCTGGGGCTTCACCTTCGTTTCGCAGTCGTTCTTTCCCGACTCGAATACGCCGCTGTTCTACGTCAACTACGAGCTGCCCCAGGGTAGCGACATCCGTGCTACCCAGCGCGATGCCGAGCGCATTGAGCATTACTTGCTCGACCAGGAGGGGGTGGAGAACGTCTCCACCTTCGTCGGCCGCGGGGCGACTCGCTTCATGCTGACCTACGCCCCGGAGCAGCCCAACCCGGCTTATGCGCAGTTCATCGTGCGGGCCGAGAGCCTGGAGCGCATCGATGAACTCGATCCCCACGTCTATGCCGAGCTTCAGGCCGCGTTTCCCGAGGCGCGGGTACGCACCGAGCGTATCCAGTTCGGCCCGGGTGGGGATGCCCAGATCGAGGCACGCTTCCAGGGCAGCAACCCGGCAGAGCTGCGTCGCCTGGCGGATGAGGCACAGCAGCGGATGCGGGCCAACCCGGCGGTGATCGACGTGCGTCAGAATTGGCGCGAACGAGAGGCCGTCGTGGTGCCGCTGTACAACGAGGAGCGTGCCCGCATTGCCGGGGTCACCCGCGACGAGCTGGCGCAAACCCTGCAGTTTGCCGCGTCGGGGGTACGCGCGGGTACTTACCGCGAGGGGGACAACCTGATACCCATCGTTGCCCGTCCGCCGGCGGACGAGCGCGGCGACGTCTCCCTACTGGCCGACCGCATGGTGTGGAGCAACGCCGAGCAGCGCTTCATTCCCATTGCCCAGATCGTCGACGGCTTCGAAACCCAGAGCGAGGAGTCGCGGATCCATCGGCGCAACCGCGTGCGCACGCTGACGGTACAGGCCGACCCGGCGCCGGGCTACACGGCTGCGGCGGCCCATTCAGCCGTGCGTGAAGAGATCGAGGCCATGGCGCTGCCGCCTGGCTATGCCATGGCGTGGGGCGGTGAATACGAAGACTCGGCCGAGGCCCAGGCCTCGCTGGCGCAACAGCTGCCGCTGAGCTTCGTGGCGATGCTGGTGGTATCGATCCTGCTGTTCGGCAAGCTGCGCCAGCCGTTGATCATCTGGCTGGTGGTGCCGATGTCGATCTGCGGCGTGGTGATCGGGCTGTTGCTAACGGGGCTGCCGTTCTCGTTCACGGCCCTACTGGGCATGCTCAGCCTGTCGGGGATGCTGATGAAGAATGCCATCGTGCTGGTCGACGAGATCGACGCCCAGATCGAGACGGGCAAGGAGCGCCTGGTGTCGCTGATCGATGCCAGCATCAGCCGTCTGCGACCGGTGCTACTGGCAGCCGGCACCACCATTCTGGGCATGCTACCGCTGCTGTTCGATGCCTTCTTCAGCAGCATGGCCGTTACCATCATGGGCGGGCTGGCGTTTGCCTCGCTGCTGACGCTGATCGCGGTGCCGGTGTTCTACTCGCTGTTCTTCGGCATTCCCTATCGCAGGGCAACCGAGAGCGATGAGGAAGAGTCGTCGTCGCTCTCGGCCGGGGGCTGAACCGCCTCACTATCATCGGCGAAATGGTACTCCGTTTGTGGCGGCGGACAGGTGCCGACACCTGGCACCAGATAGGGGCGCAGGATCGGCTCCATGCCCTTCAGCACCTGAACAGGCAGGGCCGAGGTGAAGCGGAAGTCGTCCGAGGCGCTGCCTGAGACGAAAGCGGTCAGGGTGCCGAAGTGATCCTCGCCGAGGTAGAACACGAAGGTGGCCGTGCGGTTGCGTGCCCGCGAACTTGTCACCTGGCCGCTGCGGCTGACCGTCTCGATGCGATTATTGCCGGTGCCGGTCTTGCCGCCCAGCACTAGCGGCGAGCCGTCTTCCAGGGTGAAGCTGCCCTGTAGCCGCCGGGCGGTGCCCCCCTCGACCACTTGCGACAGAGTTTCACGCAGCACCGTGGCCACCTCCGGCCGCATGACCCGCTGGGCCTGCGCGTAGGCGGGGACGAAGCGCGTCTCGTAGGGGGTGTCGGCAGCGAAGTGAAGCTCGTCGATACGCAGGGTAGGCAGCTTGACCCCATCGTTGAGAATGATGCCCATCAGTTCGGCCAGCGCCGCCGGGCGGTCGCCCGAGGTACCCACGGCGGTGGCCAGCGAGGGTACCAGGTGGGCGAACGGATAGCCCAGGCGCTGCCAGCGCTCGTGGATGTCGAGAAATGCCTCGACCTCCAGCATCGTGCGAATGCGTACGTCCCTGGCGCTGCGGTGTCGGGTGCGGAACAGCCAGCCATACACCTCCTGACGCTCCTCGGCACTGGCCGCTACCGCTTCGCCGAAGCTGGCTTCCGGATAGTCGAGCAGGTAGCCCAGCAGCCACAGCTCCAGCGGATGGACGCGAGCCACGTAGCCCTGATCGGTCAGGGTGAAGTTGCCGGGCGCGTAGCGCTCGTAGAGCGCCGCGACCTCGCGCTCGCTGAGCCGGCTGGCGTTGGGCAGCCAATCGACGAGGAACGCATTGAACGTCTCCAGATCGGCCTCGGGGAACAGGTAGCGATGCACGGCCGCCAGGCGCGGTGCGGAGACATTGAGCCCCTCGAGGAAGGTGACGAGACGTGCTTCGCTGTCCTGGTTGCGATACTTGCGCCAGAAGCGCTGCAGGAAGGTGCGTCCCTCACGGTCGGCGAACAGCCGCAGATACTCCTCGCGTCGTGGGTCGCTGTCGTTCTCCAGCACTTGCGAACGGTGCTCGGCATGGTGAGTGCTGTAGCGCACCAGTTCTCGCATCAGCCGAATGAACGGAAGGTTGAGCGATTCGCGCATGGCCTCCGAGAGAGTCGGATTGCGCCCGTTGTCCTCGCGGCGGAAATTGCTGAAGGTATGGCGTCCGCCGCCGGTGAAGAAGGCCTCGGCCGGGCTCGCCGAATAGCGCCGCTCCATGGCCATGCCAAGCAGCGCATCGAGGCTGAGATCGGGCCTCTCGATGAGGCGGTCCAGCACCCAGCGGCTGAGCGTGTCCTGGCGGTCGGTTTCGATGGCGCGTAGCGCCTCTACGCTCTTGCCGGCATGGCGGCCGTGCACCTCGGCCACCATTTCGAGGTAGGTGGCGAGCACCCGCAGCTTGGCGGTGGAGCCCAGCTCCAGTTTGCTGCTCTGATTGATGTCGAACGGCTGGTCGGTATTGTCGGTCTGCACGCGGACCCGGAAGCCATCCTCGCTGCGCTCGAACAGGGTGAAGCTGTAGTGCACGTCCTGGGTCCGCTCCCGTGGCAGCAGGCGATCCCCCAGCAGGCCGACTTCGGCGGCGAAGTCCGGGTCCGCCAGTCGATGCAGGTAACGGGTCACGTCCCGCTGTAGATCGGCATGCAGCGTGGTGCTGGTTCTGAGGTCGAGCCGATCGAGATCGTAGAATGACATGCCGAGCATGCCGCCCAGGCGTTGACGCGCCATCTGGATGCCCTTGTCCGGCTCATTGCGCAGGTCGAACGATGCCGTGCCGAAGTGACGGAACGACAGGCGCTGCTCCAGAGCCGCCTGGGCGAGATCGTACGGCACCACCCCTTCCTGCCTCAGCAGGCGCAGATGGCTGTCGGTCAGCTCCTCCAGGGCCTGCTTGCCATTGGTCAGATACCAGGAGGGACGTCGTTGAGCGATCATCAGGGCCACCACCTGGCGCAGTGCCAACCCCGTCTCTGCGCGTTCATCGACGCCATCGAAGCCGATCGCCAGGCGCCGGTTGAGGGTGTCGAAGTCGGCGCCGAACCAGACCCAGAGGCCGTCGCCGAGTCCATGCACCTCGCCGTAGCCGGGCGCCGCGGACAGCGGTACGGTATTGAGGTAGTCCAGTGCCACGTCCTGGCGAGCCGTCATGGTTTGTGGGCCCTGGCGATAGCTGCGCACGCTGGCGGAAACCATCTGGCGCAGCTTCTCCATCGGCGAGTAGGTCAACCCCCGCGGCGAATGCCGATACTTCTCCACCTGAGTAGCCAGGGTGCTGCCACCTGCGGACTGCTCCGAAAGATCCAGGGCGCGGCCCACCTGGGACATGGCCGCACGGGTGAAGCGTGGCCAGTCGACGGCAGGGTTAGCGTAGGGGGTGCTTTCGTTCAGCAAATGGCGGTTCTCGATGAACAGCAGCACCTGCAGTATCACCGGTGGAATGGCCTCGAAACTGGCGTATTGACGCTGAGGGTGGCGGAACTCGTAGAAGGTGTCGCCGCGGCACTCCTCGATGGTCAGGCCGGCCTGGGTTTTCTCTCCGAAAGGCGGGAAGAAGCCGCGGCGGGTGTAGTCGAGCAGGGCGGGCGTGAAGCGGGCCTGCTCGGCGATCTCGTAACCGCGATTGTTCAGGCGGGATTCGAATTCCGGTAGCAGGGTATAGCCCAGGCGTTGATCGAAGGGGCCGTGTTGAGGAAACAGGATCTGCGTGCTGCGACCGGGCTCCACCGTGTAGCGCAGGGTTGAGGCGTAGCGGGAGAGCTCCTGGGCCTGAAAGTGGGAGGTCTTGGCCTCGGCGACGAGCAGCGTGGCCAGAGATACCCCGAATACCAGCAGCAAGAGCGCTAGTGTCAGGTAAAGCCAGCGGCGCGACGGCTCCGGCCGAGGAGCAGGGGCGATTCTCGGTTCTTCAATGAACGGCGAACGCCTGGGCAGCGAATCGCCGTTGTCGCGCCACGCCACGGTAGGCGAATCCCGGCGTGACGAAGTACCGCGCACACTCATACGTCACCCCACTCGACCGCGACTCATACTTTTTGTTTTAGCCTAGTCCGGTGAGGCAATAAAGTGGTTGCTAAAAAAGAAATTGTAACCTGCGCTAATTTCCGCGATAGACGCCGAAATGGGTCAATCCGCGATCGTGAAGATGCATGGCCTGCATACGACTCATCACACCTTGAGCGCAGTAGAGCAGATAGCGACGATCATCAGGCAGCGCTTCGGCACGCGACTGCAACTCGAAGAAGGGGATTTCCAGACACTCGACCTGGGAAAGCGATAGGGGCGCCGCTTCGCGTTCCGCAGGCGGGCGAATGTCGATTACGCTGACGGCGGCGTCGTTGGCTGCGGTCTGTAGATCGGTGATCACCTCGAGTTCGGTCGCTGCTGTTTGGGCTTGCTCCAGCAGTTGATCGGAGCGCGTCAGTACCGCTCGTTGGACGGCGTCGTCCAGGACGCTGAAGTCGAAATTTTCCTCTGCTGCGATCACTTTATCGTGGCGTGCCTGAGTGTTGGGCCGCTGGGAAACGGCGCCGCACACCTCGGGCATGCCTTCGGCATAAGTGGCGGTGCCGATCTGGCGTGCGGTGTCGATGATGGTTTGCTTGTCCTCGGCGATCAGCGGACGCAGGATCGGCACGTCGCTGGCCTCGTCCATCAGTACCAGGTTGGTGAGGCTCTGGCTCGAGACCTGAGCGATGGCATCGCCGGTCACCAGCATGGGGATACGCGCACGGGTGGCGATGCGACTCGCGGCGCGCACCATCATGCGCTTCAGCGCCACGCCGATTAGACCATCGGGAATGCTGCGCTGCAGTTCAGCCACCACGCCTTCGAACGGCACCGCAATGAATTTCACGCGATGTGAGCGGGAGTAGCGATGCCACAGATGGTGTGCCACTTCGCGTACCGCGGCCTCATGGCCGGCGCCGCCGAGTTCGAAGAAGAGGAAGTGGGTCTTGATGCCGCGGCGCATCATTTTCCAGGCCGCCACCGGGGAGTCGTAGCCACCCGATATCAGCGTCAGGGCCTGGCCCTGCAGACCCAGGGGGTAGCCGCCAAGGCCGGGCCAGCGCTGGCGCACCATGCGCAGCCGGCTTTCGACCACGTCTACCCTGACGTCCACGTCCGGTTCCTTCAGCCGTACCCTGGCATCGGGCGCCGCATCCAGCAGCGCCCGGCCGAGGTGGCGCTCGAGCTGTTCCGAGCTGAAATCGTGCACCCCACGGCGTTTCACCGTGATGCGAAAGGTGCGGCCGGCGATGGCGTTCCGCCACACGGGCAGCAGCCGTGCGGTGGTGTCCTCGAAGGAGACGAAAGGGACTTCCTCGACGCACTGCACCTCATGCACGCCGGGAATGTCGCACAAGGTCTCCTGTATCTCGCGATACCAGTCGGGTTCGGCATCGGTCGGCACGAGCACCTTCAGTGCATCCCATCCGCCCTGAACGTCTATCGTCTCGCCCAACGGACGCAACACGTTGCGTATGTTACCGACCAGGCAGCGAGTCATCTGGCGGCGCACCGAACGTGACTTGATGGTGATTTCCGGAAACAGCTTGAGCAGATAGTACATGGGCAAGGGATTTGTAAAGGTATTGGAAAACAATTGCTTGCCATTATACCAGAGAGAGGTAAGCGGGGGGCGGATTCTCGTCTCGAAGCCATTCGGGGGAGCCAGGGCGCCTTGCGGCGCCCGCCTATCGAGTCATGCCGTTGCGTTGATTGAGTGACTCAGTAGAGCGCCTGCTCCTCACTGATCACTTCCTTCAGCAGTTCCAGGAACAGTTTGTCGGCTTCGGAATGTTCCTGCGGATCTTCGGGGATGTGCACGCTGGTGGTATCGGAAATTTCATTGGCGATACGGGCAGCGGCATCTTCGGGCTTGCCCTCGCTGTAATGACGGCGGGCAATCTCCAGTGACTGTTCGAGGATACGCGGGTCCTGTAGCAACTTCTTGATGAAGCCGCGCAGCTCATTGATAACGCGTGTTTTTTGAATTTCAGATGAGGCTGACATGTCACGTCTCCTTTTGCTGATAGCGCCGGCCATTCATGTGGCTGACGATACCATGTTTGTCGGCAAGCGGGAGAGCGCCGTCAATGCCTGACGGCTCAGCCTCGCGCCCGGTTCCCGGCGTTAGGCAGTCTCATGCTAAAGGTTGAAAAAACGACGAAGGAATCTATTGGACAATCGGATAACCTCGGTTACGCTTACTTACAAAAAAGGGTTGACCTTTCCTGGAGGCGTGCGACGAGGAGTATCAAAGGTAACTCAATGTATCCCGTTGATGCTCATACTGCGGCGTGGTTCAGGCAAATCAGCTTTCGAAAGGGAATCGGGAAAGGATGCACCGTCCGGCTTGGTCCGGGTGAGCCCCGTAATAACAAGAACATGTCTTCACAACTCGACGGATCGCCTGTGCAGACGGGGCGATCGATATCATGAAAAGGGAACTCCCATGAAATATGCCACTGACTTCTCTCGTACCCACAAGCTGGCCAAGGCCGCGCTGGTGGGGTCTTCGCTTGCGCTGCTTCCCCTGACGGCCGCGGTGGCCCAGACTCTACCGCCCGGCCTGGCTGCGCCGGGGTCGTCGGATATTCAGCAGGTCGTGCGCCAGGCGCTGGTCACCAATCCGGAAGTCAAGGCGGCCTGGAACGGCTTGAGTGCCGCGGGCCATGATGTCGGAGTGGCACGCGGCAACTACCTGCCCAGCGTCGACGTTGCGGCCGGCGTCGGTCGTGAGGATCGTCAGGGCGATGGACGCGGCAGCTACGATACCGACTTCGCCGAGCTGCGCCTGACCCAGATGATCTACGACGGTTTTGCCACCCGCAGCGAGGTCGAGCGACTCGATCGTGCCAAGCTGGTGCGCTACTACGAGCTGCTCGGTGCCAGCGAAAACGTCGCCCTGGAAGCCACTCGTGCTTACCTCGACGTGCGCCGGTACCGTGAGCTGGTTCGTCTTGCCCAGGACAACTATGCCGACCACCTGCGCGTGTTCAACCAGATTGAGGACCGGGTACGCTCCGGTGCCGGTCGCGGTGTGGACCTCGAACAGATCAGCGGTCGCCTGGCACTGGCCGAATCCAACCTGATGACCGAGGCCTCCAACCTGCACGATGTCACCGCGCGCTACCTGCGCATCGTCGGCAGCCTGCCCGCCGAGAATCTGGCCCCGGCGCCGCAGCTCGACACTCGCCTGCCGCCTTCGGTGAGCGAAGCCGTCAATCTGGCCTTCCAGGGCAATCCCGACTTCCACGCCGCCATCGAGAACATCGAGGCGGCCCGGGCCGAGCAGGCCGGCACCCGGGCCGGGTTCCAGCCGCGCCTGGATCTGCGCGGTCGCACCGGTACCAACAACAACGAAAGCGGCTTCGATGGCTTCGGGCGGCGCGACCGTCACAGCATCGAACTGGTCGCCAGCATGAACCTGTACCGCGGCGGCAGCGACCTGGCGTCGTTCCGTGCGGCCAGCGACCGTGTCGAGCAGGCCATCGACCAGCGTGACCTGGCCTGTACCAACGTGCGTCAAACCACGCAGATCGCCTACAACGATACCCAGCGCCTGCGCGAACAGATCCGCTACCTCAACGAGCATCGCCAGTCCATCGACCGTGTTCGCGGCGCCTATCAGCAGCAGTTCGACATCGGCCAGCGCACCCTGCTCGACGTGCTCGACAGCGAGAACGAGTACTTCGAGGCCAGCCGTGCCTATGCCAACGCCCAGTACGACATCGCCCTGGCCGATGCGCGCACCCTGGCGGCCATGGGCCAGTTGATGCAGGCACTCGGCGTCATGCGTGACGACATGCCGAGCCTGGCCGAACTGGGCAGCGACGGCGTGGCGCTCGACCCGAGCGTGCTGTGCCCGATCGACGGTCCCGGCGGCTTCACCCTGGCCGACTTCACCCGGGGCATCAGTGCGCCGGCGCCGACCCGTGCACCTGACGTCACGCTTTCCGCCGACGCTCTGTTCGCCGTCAACAGCGCCGAGCTGGGCCCGGATGCGCGTCAGGAACTCGCTGACCTGGCCGGCCAGATCCGTGGCCGTACCGATCTGGCGCGAGTCTTCATCGCCGGCCATGCCGACAGCACCGGTAGCCATGCCATCAACGATCCGCTGTCGCAGCGTCGTGCCGACAGCGTGGCGGATTACCTGGTCGGTCAAGGCGTCGATCGCGGCCTGATCCAGACCCGCGGTTACGGCTCACGCCGTCCAGTGGCGAGCAACGACACGGTAGAAGGGCGCCGTCAGAACCGCCGCGTGGAAGTCACTCTCGAGCGCGTGGGTGAAAATCTCGACATGTCGTCCGCGCAGCAGTGGCCGGCTATCGGCACTCAGGAAACGGAGCACGCCACTCAGCTGAGCGTGGCCGAATTCTGGGCCCAGCAGCAGCCCGTTGCCAGCGTCTATCGCGAAGTTCAGGGCGAGGTTTACGGTGAGGTCGCCCTTGGCGAGCTGGCCGTTGCCGGTCAGGCAGAGCCGCAGGCGGTGGGTGTCGAGCAGGGCGCCTACCTGCAGGTGGCGGCGCTGAGCGATGCGGGACGAGCCCAGCAGCTCGGCAGCCAGCTCAGCGATGCCTTGGCCAGGCCGATGCGCCTGGTCAGCTCTGCCGCACTGCATCGGATCCAGCTCGGCCCCATCGGCGATCCGGGTGAACTGGCGGCACTGCGTGGCGAGCTGAAGCGCTTGGGTTATGCCGACAGCTATGTCGTGCAGGGCTGAACGACCCGGGGTAAAAGCTGTCTGTGCTGCGTTCGCACGGACAGCGCCGTAATCGTCATCTAGCATCAACCCGCCCGGATCAGCCGGGCGGGCCTCATCCCCGAGGTCCACGTGACACAGCAAGAAGTGTTGTATTCCTCCCAGGAGGCCCCTCGCTCGGCAGTTCGTGACGAGCTGCTCGAGTGCCTGCAAACCGTTGCTCTGGCTCATGACCATGCGGTCACGCCCGATGCATTGACGGCGGGCCTGCCGTTGGAAGAAGGGCGCCTCACACCCGGTGTCTTTGCGCGGGCTGCTGCGCGGGCCGGTATGACGGCACGTATCGCCAAGAGTCGTCTGGTGCAACTCAACCCGGCACTCTTTCCCGCCGTTTTGCTGTTGGAACCGGGGCGTGCTTGCGTGCTCGTGGGGCTGGACCTCAAGTCGCGCCGGGCACGGGTGATCTTTCCCGAACTCGGCGATGCCGTCACCGAAGTCGATCTCGATGGCCTTACCGAAAGCTACAGCGGTCAGGCCATTTACGTGCGACCTCGCTTTCGCTTCGATGCGCGGGGCCCGGAAGTCGACAAACAGCGCTCCCGCCACTGGTTCTGGGGCGTCATCCGCGAGAACCGTCGCCTCTATCGCGATGTGATCGCCGGCTCTGTGGTCATCAATCTTTTTGCGGTGGCGATGCCGCTGTTCGTGCTCAATGTCTACGACCGTGTGGTGCCCAACCATGCGACCGAGACGCTGTGGGTGCTGGCCGTCGGTATCTTCGTCGTGCTCTGTTTCGATCTCGCGCTGCGCCTGATGCGCAGCGCTTTCGTCGACCTGGCGGCAAGCCGGGCCGACGTCAAGCTTTCATCGCGAATCATGTCCCAGGTGCTGGGGCTACGCATGGAGGCCAAACCCGCCTCTACCGGGTCATTCGCCTCGACCTTGCAGTCCTTCGAGTCGGTGCGCTCGTTCATCGGCTCGGCCACGGTGGTGGCGCTGGTCGACTTGCCCTTCGTGCTGCTGTTCGTGGGCGTGATTGCCTTGATAGGGGCACCGCTGGCCTTACCGGTTCTGGCCGGTATCGTCTTGGTACTGCTCTACGCCTTGGCCGCTCAGGGCAAACTGCATGAGCTTTCCGAAACCACGTGGCGGGTCAGCGCTCAGCGCAACGCCACGCTGGTGGAATCGCTGTCGAGCCTGGAGACGGTGAAGTCGCTGCGGGCCGAGAGTCGTATTCAATCGATCTGGGAGAAGGCGACCGCGTTTCTCTCGCGCACTTCCGCCCAACTGCGCCTGGTCAGCACCTCAGTCTCCAACGTCGCCATGTGGGCTCAGCACACCGTGGCCGTGGGCGTCATCCTGATCGGCGTTTATCTGATCATCGATGGCAATCTGAGTCAGGGTGGGCTCATTGCGGCCTACATGCTGTCGTCCCGGGCCATGGCCCCCATCAGTCAGGCGGCGGCGTTGCTGGCCCAATATCACCAGTCTTCCACCGCGCTCAAGTCGCTCGACGATGTCATGCAGCGACCGGTGGAGCGGCCCGAAGGCAAGGCGTTCATCTCGCGTCCGGTGGTCCGTGGCGAGATTCGCTTCGACAAGGCGTCGTTGCGCTATCCCGACGAGGAGCGCGATGCGCTGCGCGATGTCTCGCTCAAGATCGAGCCTGGTGAGAAGGTGGCGCTGCTCGGTCGCGTGGGGTGCGGCAAGACCTCGCTCAACAAGCTGCTGCTGGGCCTTTATGCGCCCACGGCGGGAGCGGTCATGCTCGATGGGGTCGATCTGCGCCAGTTCGACCCCATCCAGCTGCGCCGCCATATCGGCTACGTACCCCAGGACGTGAGCCTGTTCTTCGGCTCGCTGCGCGAGAACATCGTCGCCGGTGGCGGCAGCGACGGCGTCGATGACGACTCGCTGCTGCGTGCCATCAAGCTCAGCGGGCTGGAGAGCCTGGTGAACGGGCACCCTCATGGTGTCGATTTGCAAGTGGGCGAGCGCGGCCAGATGCTCTCCGGCGGCCAGCGTCAGGCCGTGGCCATCGCCCGGGCCATGGTCCACGACCCGCAGATCCTGCTGCTCGACGAGCCGACCAGCTCGATGGATCACGCCAGCGAAGAGGCCTTCAAGACCAATCTGAAGCAGTACGGCGAGGGCAAGACGCTGATCGTGGTGACCCACCGTACCTCGCTGTTGTCATTGGTCGACCGCATCATCGTCATCGATGCCGGCAAGGTCGTCGCCGACGGTCCCCGCGACAAAGTGGTCGAGGCCCTGCGCAAAGGCCAGATCGGGAGGGCCAGCTGATGACCGTCATGTCTTCTCCCAAGGCCAAAGGCAAGGGCAAGAGCGCCGAGCAGCAAGGCTTCGAAGCGATCGGGCGTTTTTCCGAAGTGGGCGGCAAGCCGTTTCGCCCCTTCATCGACCGTCTGTTCTCCAAGCGCGTCACGGCTGCCCATCTCAATCGCGACTGGGCCAGCGATGCCGATTGGGCGCGCATGCAGCAGGACCCCATCCGGGCGAGGATATTCCTGTATACCGTTCTGCTCGCCGTCATCGCACTGATCGTCTGGTCTTACTTCGCCTCGATCGACGAAGTCACCCGCGGCACGGGGCGGGTGATCCCCTCCAGCCAACTGCAGAAAGTGCAGTCCTTCGATGGCGGCGTGGTGCAGGAGATCCTGATCCGCGAAGGTGAACTGGTCGAGGCGGGGCAGGTGCTCATGCGCATCGATCCCACTCGCTTCATCGCCAACTTCCGCGAAAACCGGGCCCAAGCGCTGGCGCTGCGTGCTCGTGCCGAAAGGCTGCGTGCCCTGGCCACTGACACGCCCTTCAACCCCGATGAAGAACTGCGCACCGAAGCGCCGGACATCGTGGCCCAGGAGCGGGAGGTCTACGAGAGCCGGCGCGAGGAGCTGCGCGAACAGGAGAGCATTCTGCGCGACCGCATCCGTCAGCGTGAAGAAGAGCTCAACGAGGCCAAGGCACGCCGGGATACCGCCCAGCGCGAGGCCAGCATGGCCAGCCAGGAGCTGAACCTGACGCGGCCGCTGTTGCAGTCCGGGGCGGTTTCTGAAGTCGACATACTTAGGCTGGAGCGCGAAGTGTCCCGCGCGACCGGCGAGCGCAACCAGGCGGCAGCCTCGGTTGCTCGACTCGAGGCCGCCGTGGAGGAGGCGCGCACTCAGCTACGCGAGCTCGGCGCCGAGCGACGCAGCAACTGGCGCAACGATCTGGCCCAGACCATCGGCGACCTCGGTGCGCTCGATGAATCCAGTGCCGGCCTGCAGGATCGCGTGCGCCTGGCTGAGGTGCGCTCACCGGTTACCGGCGTCGTGCAGCGTCTGGGTATCACCACCTTGGGTGGCGTCGTGCAGCCCGGCCAGGACGTGGTGGACATCATACCCAGCGACGATCAACTGCTGGTCGAGGCGCGTATCGCCCCGCAGGACATCGCCTTCCTGCGCCCGGGTCAGCCGGCCACGATCAAGCTGACCGCCTACGACTTCGCCATCTTCGGTGGGCTGGAGGCCGAACTGGTACATATCAGCGCCGACACCATCACCGACGACAACGACAACACCTTCTATCTGGTGCGTGTGAGAACGCTGGAGGGAGAAGATCTGGGTGGCGACATCCAGGTCATTCCCGGCATGACGGCTCAGGTCGACATCCTGACCGGCAAGCGTACCGTGATGCAGTTCTTGCTCAAGCCCGTGCTGAGAGCATGGAGCGACTCCATGGGAGAACGATGATGACAGCTCTGTTCATCAGCCAGAAACGTGCAGAAATTCCACGGCTGCGCAGTGCCTTTCCCGACGTCCGCCAGGTCGATCCTGAACGGGTACTGCGACTGACGAAGCGTGGCGACCAGATCTGGCTCATGACCGATCATGCCGAGTGGCCTGCCTTGACCACGGCTTTGGCCGCGCAAGGATGTACCATCGTGGTAATGACTCTGGTGCCGAGTGAAGCCGAAGCGCTTCAGGCGCTGCAGGCAGGCGCCAGGGGCTACCTGCATGCGCTCTCGCCACCTGAGCTGCTGTCCCAGGCCGCGCTGGTCACTGGCAATCAAGGGGTATGGGTACCGGCTGAGCTGTTGAGCAAGGTGCTAGGTGCAGCATTCACCACGCTTGGCGGGCGTGAGAGCCTGCCAGTGGATAGCCTGGCCATACTGACGGAGCGTGAGCGTGCTGTGGCCCTGGCCGTGGCAGAAGGGCGCAGCAACAAGGAAGTCGCTCGTCTGCTCGACATCACCGAGCGTACGGTCAAGGCGCATCTCGGCGCAGCGTTTCGCAAGCTGGGGGTGCGTGACCGCATGCAACTGGTGCTCAAACTCTCTCGTCAGGACGAGAATATCGTCTGAAATCTTGGCGCTGTGCTTCTGTTCTAGCCGGCGTGTCCATCAAATGGCTTGCTGTTTTTTCAGCAAGCCTTTGTTTTTGTAGCTTTTATTAAATTTATTTTCGCTAATTTCAAACACTGTCCTTCGGTCCAATATTTTTGTTTCGAAACGTAATTTAATGTGTATCGTCAAGGAGTCCGGTGTGCGCACAACGTGCGCCAGAAGAAAACCAAAAAACGGTAACACTTAGACGAAGCAGGGAGTCAGGTCATGGCCAATGCCACCATCATTTCGATCACGGGGCGCGCCTGGGCGCGAGATGCAGACGGTAATGTTCGCGAGCTGAGCGTTGGGGACACGCTCCAGGAAGGTGAGGTGCTGGTGACCTCCGATAACGGAAGCGCCCAGCTTGACTTCGGCGATGGCCAGGATCCTACAGTGATCGAAGGTGGCGAACAGGTGGCCATGACGCCCGAACTCGATGCCGACGAAGTCGTCGATGCTTCCGAGTTTGCGGCTCTCGATGAGGATCTCGAGGCACTGCTGGCCGCACTGGACGACGACAGCATCGACCTGCTCGACGTGCTCGATGCCACTGCAGCCGGGGCCGGCCCCGGTGGCGCCGCCGATGGTGGTCACAGCTTCGTGCGCCTCGCTCGTATTGCCGAAGATACAAACCCCCTGGCATTCGAATATGGCCTGGGGCTGGGCAGTGAACTGCCCGAGATCGAGGGCGCCGCTTTTACAGCAGCTTCGCCGGAAGACGAGGTTATCGCTCCAACTGCCGGAAGCTTCGACGCGTCGTTGAACGATGCCGATATCCTCAGTGAATCCGGCTCCGTCGTGACTGGCACTCTGCCGTTCTCGTTTGGCTCCGGCGGATCCGGAAGCATCAGCTTTGCGGCCATGGATGGTGTCGAAACCCAGGTCGGTCAAGAAACCATCGTGTATAGCTGGGATGCCGGCAGCAATACGCTGACTGCCTTTTCGCCCGGTCGTGAGCTCAACATCTTCACCATCGAGCTCAATCCCAGCACCGGCGCTTTCACCCTTACCCAGTTGAACAACCTGCTGCATGAAGAGGGCACGGACGAGGCGGTTACAGGCCTGGTCTACACCGTGACCAGCAGCAGCGGTACGGCTACCGGGACGCTGAACATCACCATCCTGGATGACAGCCCGAGCGTGGAGGTCGGCAGCGTTGAGCTCGGCCAGATAGCCTTGATTGTCTACGACAAGCAAACCGTCGGCGATGTCTCCGTGGCCACCGGTAACGTATCCAGTGCCTTCGAGTCTGCTGTCAGCGTCAATTACGGCGCTGACGGCGCGGGCAGCACCGTGGTCGACGCCTACGGCCTGACTCTGGGCAACGTAGAGCACGACCTGACCAGCGGGGGTGAGCCGATCGTATTCACTCTCGAGGATGGCGTCGTCATCGGCCGTGCCGGTGATACCGAAGTGCTGCGCATCGAGATCGATGCCGACACCGGTGTAGTGACCCTGACTCAGTCCGCTCCGGTGGATCATCCCGACCAGGGTGTGGATAGCGTTGGCTTGCCGGCTGGCCTGGTCGGTGTGGTTGCCACGGTCACCGTGACTGATGCCGACGGTGACGTGGTCAGCGATAGTTTGAGTGCCGATTTGAGTGGCACCATCAGCATCGTCGATGACATGCCGAGCATCGACCCCAATCCGGGCGACCTGGCGGAGCTCGAGGTCGACGAAAGCGCCTTCGGTGAGCCGGCAACCGTCGATTTCTCCGGGGCCTTTACCGTTGTCTTCGGGGCCGATGGCGAGGGCAGCGTCAGCTATAGCTTGAGCGTCGAAGGCGATGGCAGCACGGAACTGACGACGACCGACGGCGGTCATGCCATTACGCTAGTCGAGGAGAACGGCACGATCATCGGCCGAGATGCCGATGGCCGGACGGCCTTTACCATCAGCGTCAATGCCGCGACCGGTGAAGTCACCCTGACTCAGCATCTGGCGCTGTCTCACCCGGATGGCTCCAACCCGGCAGACGTGCTGAGCCTGGCCGGCAGCGGCCTCTCGCTCAACGCCACGGTAGTCGATGGCGATGGCGACACGGTTTCGGCCAGTATCGACCTTGGCGGCCAGCTCAGCTTCGTCGACGACGGCCCGGTAGCCAACAACGATCTGGCCCTGGTTCGTCTGGGTCGGTTCGAGAAGTCCGGCAATGTGATGGCCAATGACGTGGAAGGCGCAGATGGCGCCGAGGTCACGCACGTTCAGTTTGGCGAACAAGTCGTCGAGCTGGTCGATGGTAAGGCGGTCATCCAAGGCGTTCACGGTGAGCTGACCATCTATTCCAACGGCGACTTCACCTACGTGCGCGGTGACACGCCAAATCATCAGGGGCTGTTCCTCGACAAGTTCACCTATACCCTGACCGATGGCGATGGCGACACCGATACAGCCACGCTCACCGTCAAGGGCTTCGACTCCCCGGTCGGCATCATCAACCTGCCGCCCTTCGGCCAGGGTGCGCACCTGGTCGTCAACGAAGCAAATCTGGAGAACGGTAGCAGCCCCAATGAGGGTGCTCTGACCCAGGGTGGTAGCTTCCTGGTCAACGCAATCGATGGCCTCGCTCAGGTGACCATCTCCATCGGCGAAGGTGATGATCAACTGACGTTGACCGTCACACGCAACGCGGATGGCAGCTTCAACTATGAGAATGCAGCCATCAACGTGCCGGACGGCTACAAGCTCGAGATCACCGGCATCACACAGCTGCCTCTCGGTAACTATCGCGTCAGCTACGAATATACGCTACAGGGCAACAAGGACCACTCCGCGCCGGGTGAGGACGATGCCTTGATTCGCGACTTCACCATTACGGTCACGGACCGTGATGGCGATACGGCCAGCAGCAACCTCACGGTAAAAGTCATCGATGATGCGCCTGACGCCAACCTTGGTGGGGCCCACTGGGCCACCGAAGGGGGCGATGCCGTCACCGGCACCTGGAACACCGAAAGC